>DATMXP010000031.1 GCA_035561515.1 Terriglobales bacterium
GATTCTCTGCGCGCCGGACGATTCCCGATCCCTCGCTGCCCACTCCGATTCAATCTCCACCACTCCCACTTGTCGAAACGCGTAATGGCGGAAGCTGCTCCACTTCCAATCGTCCGCGGCCTTCACCAATCCACGCTTTACTGGGTTGTTGTGAATGTATCCTAACTTGACCGCGAACTCTTCGGCATTGCGCACATTGCGGTCGTATCCGCGATCCTGCCAGAACCTTCCTTCCCGCAGCCGCTTGGTGAATGATAACTTCAGGTAGTGCATGGCGTCGGCCAGCGTTTGCCGTTCCGGTTCGCTGACCAGAAGGTGCACGTGCTCTGGCATCACCACATAGCCATAGACACACACGCCAAAGTTAACGCGCATATTCTCAAGACAGGTGAGGAAAAGGTCGTAAGTCGCGGCGGTATTGAATCGCTGCTCTCGGCGATAACAACTAAAAGTAAGAAAGTGCGATTGACCGGAGTAATGGTATCGCCGCAATCCGCTGGGCATACAGGAAAACCTAAACCCTGTTGGGTGCGGGCGTCTGTGATGCCCGGGTTAGCCCAAAAGCAGGGCGAACCCGGGGCACCCAATGACTGTTGGTAGGTGAATAAGAAACGCCAACTGCCGAGCTGCGCTCGCGCACACAGACAAGAATGTCTGTGCCACATTTTTGCGCACACAGACAAGAGTGGCTGTGCGCGTAACCCAGGGCTTCCGCCCTGGGCTAAGTTCGAGAGACAGAGCGGGACCGAGCGTTGCACCTGAAGGTGTGCCCTTTCAAAGATGCAACGTGCCCGATACGAGTCGGGCTATGGAATGTCGCGCCATCGGCGCTCAAACGGCATCGTCATTACATCAATACTCAAGTGGATCAACGAATAGAGGTCGCTCGGGGTGAGCGACCTCTACGTTCGTTTGCTGATCTATTTTGCAGTGGCGGATTGGGCGAGGATTGGGGCTGGTGAGCCGAGCGGCACGAAGGTCGCCTTGAAGTCCGGCTTACGCGTTGCGTACATGACCCAGGCTGCGCCGACGAGTCCGAAGAGGATGGATAGAAGGCCGCCCTTCGCATCGCTTTCAATCGCCCAGAAGTTTGACACGACGAAACTGAGCGATGTGGTGAACGGCAGCGCTTCCTCCTTGGCGAAAGAGAGGGCGTAGAAGAGGGCGTCGCCGAATGCGACGCTGGCAATGGTGAGTACGCCGATGATCGCGCGCGCGGGCCAGGTGACCTTGCCGACGCCGTACACGACTGCCTTACCGATGACGAAACCGATGAGGATCGCGCCGTAGAGGAAGATGTAGTGGATGGCGTAGGCGACGCCGCCCCAGAGGATGCTGCCGATGAGAGCGGCGACGATGCCGTAGATGAGGCCGAGGCCGAGGTTGGTATCGAGCTTGTCGTATTCGGTAGCGGCGGCGTTGAGTTCGTCGTTCACGCGGGACTGGCATCCGGAGCAGTAGTGAACGGGGATGCCGTTCATGAGGCTGACGTTAGGCTCGCTGGTCTGGCATTTCTCGCATCGTCCGGCGATGGGGGACGCGGTGTTCTTCAGAGCGGCGAAGAGGTTGTCGAAGTCTTCCTTGATGGAATCGGGCTTCGGTTTGCCCAGGGAGTAAGTACGCACGAGGCGTGCGGTGGATTCATCGGCTTTGGGCTTGGCGAACTTTCCTTTCGCGGCGCCGAGGGCCTCTTCGACCTGCTTGGGCGCGGCGTTGTTGGCGTAGCGGAAAATGATCTGGACGGCGTTGGCATTGCCTTCAGCTTTGCCGCTACCGAGGGCGACGATATAGCCGTCGCGGTTGCCGACGAGTGCGCCGGCTTTGTCTCCAAATATGTTGTGCTCCGGGTAATAAGGGATTCCTGTGAGCCGGGAAAGTTCCTGAAGCCACTCCTGTGAGTTCATTGGTGCGTCCTTGTATCAAAGGTGATTCGGGGGTATGCGGGAGGACTGTACCTTATTTTGGGCGATTCGAACGAGAAATAACGTTCATGTTCCTTGTGTGGAACGGGCATTGTCCAGAAGTCACCGTGGTATTTGGAGGCAGACCGTATAATCGTCGGTCTACTTCGAGGTTCTTATGCGCCAACTGCTGCTCGTTTTTCTATTTCTTGCACCCATGATGATTGCACAGGACCAGACGAAACAAGGCCCGCCACCGACACGCCGTGAAGACGTGAAAGATGTGATCCACGGAGTGACGGTAGAAGATCCGTATCGTTGGCTGGAAGACCAGAACTCTCCGGAGACGCGCAAATGGATCGATGCGCAAAACAAGTACACGATGTCGCTGATCGGGGATTTGCCATCGCGTCCTTACCTGAAGAAGCGACTGGGTGAGTTGCTGAAGGTGGATGCGACGAAGACGCCGGTGGAGGCGAACGGTCGCGTGTTCTTCCTGCGGCGTGCGGCGAACCAGGATCAGTATGTGCTTTACATGCAGGCGTCGGCGAAGGCGAAGCCGAAGGTGCTGGTGGATCCGCATCCGATGTCGGCGGACCACAGCACGAGCGTGGTCCTGGAGGATGTGATCAAGGACGGATCGCTGGTGTCGTATGGGATCCGGTTGGGCGGCGCGGACGAGGTGGAGGTCCGTTTCCTGGATGTGAATACCGGGAAGGAGTTGAAAGATGTGCTTCCGGCAGCGCGGTACTTCAACATCGCCATGACGCCGGATCGATCGGGGCTCTATTACGACATCTTCACGGACGCGGGGCCGCGGGTGCGCTGGCACAAGTTCGGCACGGACGTGAAAGATGACGTGCAGATCTTTGGCGAGGGACTGGGCCGGGAACTGGGCACCAGCACGGTAGTCAACGACGACGGTCGGTATGCGTTTACGACGGTGTTTTACGGGTCGTCGGCGGACAAGACAGAGGTGTATTACCTGGACCGCAAGTCGGGCGCGAAAGAGATGACGCCGCTGATCAAGGCGCAGCCAGGGCAGGACATGAACGCGCGGTTTATCATCGCGCCGGCCGGGGATCGGGTCTTCGTACATACGAATTGGCGGTCGCCGAATGGGCGTGTGTTGTTGATCGACATGAAGCATCCGCTGCGTCCGCACTGGCAGTTCGTGATTCCGGAAGATGCGAATGCGACGATTGAGTCGATTGCGGTGACGGGTGGGAAGCTGGCGGTTGCGTATCTGAGGAATGTTGTGTCGGAGATGAAGTTCTTCACGCCGGATGGGCGTCCGGCGGGAGAGGTGAGCTTTCCGACGATGGGAACGGTGAACAGCTTCTCGGGCCGCTGGGATGGAACGACGGCGTTCTTCCAGTTCAGTTCGTTCCATGTGCCGGCGACGATTTACCGGTTCAACTCGGCGACAAACACGAAGACGGTGTTCGCGCAGTCGAAGGCACCGGTGAATTCGTCGGCGCTGGAACTGAAGCAGGTCTGGTATACGTCGAAGGACGGGACGAAGGTGCCGATGTTCCTGCTGTACAAAAAGGGACTGAAGCTGGATGGGGCGGCCCCGGTGTTCCTGACGGGGTACGGCGGCTTTAACGTAAGCGAGACGCCGGAGTTCCGCGCGACGGCAGTAGTCTGGGCGGAGAATGGCGGCGTATATGCGTTGCCGAACCTGCGTGGAGGTGGCGAGTTCGGTGAGGCGTGGCATAAGGCCGGCATGATGGAGAACAAGCAGAATGTGTTCGATGACTTCATCGCGGCGGCGGAGTGGCTGGTGGCGAACAAGTATACGAATCCGCAGAGACTGGCGGCGTCGGGTGGGTCGAATGGCGGATTGCTGATGGGCGCGATGATGACACAGAGGCCGGATCTGTTCCGGGCGCTGGTGTGCTCGTATCCGCTGCTGGATATGATCCGGTACCAGGATTTCCTGATCGCGAAGTTCTGGGTGCCGGAGTACGGGTCGTCGGTGGATGCGAAGCAGTTTGAGTCGATCCTGAAGTACTCGCCGTATCACAACGTGAAGAAGGGAACGGAGTATCCGGCGGTGATGTTTGTGACCGGGGATTCCGATACGCGGGTTGCGCCGCTACATGCGCGGAAGATGGCGGCGTTGATGCAGTGGGCGCAGGGTGGGAAGAACCCGATCCTGCTGCATTACGACACCAAGGCTGGACACTCGGAAGGGAGGTCGGTGACAAAGTACATCGAGGACTACACCGACCAGATCAGCTTCCTGTGGTGGCAGCTTGGCGTGGACGTGAAGGAGCAGCCGGCGAAGGCAAAGAAGTAAGAAGCCTGGGAAATGAGAAGGGCGGGTCCAAGTGGCCCGCCCTTTCCTTATCGATAAAGTGAGCTGCTATTTCTTCGCGGTGGTTGATTTCTTGGCGGAGGGCGCGGACTTTGTCTGGGCGATCATGTCGTCGATCATCGCGAACAGGTTGCGGCGGTCCACGACTTCCACGAAGGGAGTGCCGGTCTGCTTGGTGCTGACGACATAGATGGTCGGCGTGTGCTGGATGTTGACGGAGATTCCCTTGTCCTTGTCTTTGCGAACCGCTGCCGCGAACTTGCCCTGGGGATCGACGACGAAAGGAATCGCGACGCCGTTCGCCTTGCCGAACTTCTCAATATAGGAGCGAAGGTTCTGCGGCGTAATGGCGGACTGGTTCTCGTAGATGAAGAGCCGGAACTTTCTTTCGATCGGGTTCTTCGGGGTGCTCTTGGTGCGCAGGTAATGCGCCATCACCGCAGCTTCAAACGACCAGTTGTGCTGAGGGAGCGGGAAGTCGTAAACGACCAAGGGGATGTTGTAGGTCTTGGAGGCTTCCTCGAGCAGCGGCGCGGCGTTGGCGCAGTCGGGACACTGAAGATCAGCGAACTCGACGAGCGCAACCTTGGCGCCAGCGGGCGGACGAAGGATGGAACTCTTCGTCAGCGGGGCCGAGGAGTCGGGAACGTTTTGAGCATGACCACGAGCGCGAAGTGCCATAGTTGCGATCAACGCCATGAGCAGCAGGACTGCAATCCTGAGAGCTTTGTTCTTCATCGTAAAAAGGGTGTTTCCTTATCTGATGCAGCTACCCGGACCAGAGATGCTGGGAAGCAGTGCTCCTGAACATCTTACCCGAAATGAACGATACCGCCATTCGGCAGCTTACATTGGCACGGCAGGGTTAGGGAAAGCGGCGGGGATTAAGGCTGTCGTCCCAGGCGGACGGCGGTGAAGGCAAAGCTCATGTAAAATTGGAGAAGCCACCCAGGTCCCAGGTTTTAAGTATCTATGCGAAAGTCTCTCGCTTCTATTCTGCTTTTCTTTGCTTTAGCGCTGACACTCCAGGCGGCGGACACCGTTGTGGAGGAGATTGTTGCGCGCGTTAACAACTCGATCATCACGCGGACGGATTTGGCGCGCTCGAAGGAGCAGATGACCAACGAAGCGCACCAGAAGAATGTCCCGCAGGATGAGATCGACAAGCGGCAGAGCGACATTCTGCGTGACCTGATCGACCAGCAATTGCTGGTGCAGAAGGCGGCCGACCTGGGGATTACGGGCGATAACGAGCTCATCAAGCGGCTGGACGAGATCCGCAAGTCGATGAACCTGAACAGCATGGAAGAGCTGGAGCAGGAAGCGGAGAAGAGCGGCGTATCGTACGAAGATTTCAAGCAGAACCTGCGAAACAGCATCCTCACGCAGTCGGTAATCGGACGCGAGGTGGGATCGCACATACAGATCACGCCGGAAGAAGTGCAGAAGTTCTACGAGGAACACCAGAAAGAGCTGGAGCGTCCGGAGCAGGTGGCGTTGAGCGAGATCCTGATCGCACCGGTGAAGCCGGCTCCGAATGCGAAGGAAGGCGATCCGTTGCCGGATCCGACACCGGAGCAATTGGCTGCCGCCGAACAGAAGGCGCAGCAGGCGCTGGATGAGATCAAGAAGGGTACGAAGTTCGAGGATGTGGCAAAGAAGTACTCCGACGGGCCGACGGCATCGCAGGGTGGCGCGCTGGGCGAGTTTGGACGCGGCATGCTGGCGAAGGAATTGGAAGAAAAGACGTTCGCGATGAAGCCGGGCGAGGTCACCGACCCGATCCGCACGCGGCAAGGGTTCGTGCTGCTCAAAGTGATCGACCACACGCAGCCCGGAATTCCTCCGTTGAAGCAGGTGGAGCCGAATATCCAAGAGGCAATTTACCTTCGGAAGCTACAGCCGGCTTTGCGCGAGTACCTGACGAAGCTGCGGGAAGATGCCTACATCGACATCAAGCCGGGATTCGTGGATACGGGCGCGAGTCCGAACCAGAAGAACCCCATCATGGTGGCACAGGACAGCAAGAGCGGCGACGAACAAGGCGAGAAGAAGAAAAAGAAGAGATTTCTGCTGTTCTAAGTCTCAAGCGGGCTTGACGCAGGAGCGGTAGAGTCCGCTCCCTTATTTGAAAAGGACGCGTGATGGAAGTTCCGTTACTTGTCCATTCTTTGTGATCAACAGGCTTCGCTCTTCAACGGTCGGAACGCCCGAAATTTTTGTCCGAGGGACAGTCAGACGGAAACCCTTAAAAGTGGTGGCGCCCACGATCCATCCCTCGTTTGATGCATGACTCCAGATGTCGAAGTTTGGTTTGTGGCCCTTTTTGAATCGGCTCCACCACACCTGAAATCTGTTATTCCATTCGCGAGAATATGCGGCGTAAAAGGTCTTCTGGGCTGATTGCAGAAGGTCAAATTCGCTATGAAGTGGAACTCCATCGCTCGGGCCCCAAACAAGAATTTGGTAAAGCATGGCGATGTTCCGAGCTTCCCAAGCGACAGTGGTTTTCGCTCCAGCATCAAGCATTAGCCTATTGAACTCGGATCCAGCATTATCGCCCGACCACAAACGGTAAGTTCCTTCATTTTGCGTGTTGACTACAACGTAGCCATAGGAGCCGGGATGACTTTCCGACTGGACGAACAGCGAGTTGCCCTCGACCTCGTAACATTTGTTCGCCATGACTTCGTAAACAAAGAATCTCTGGTTGAGTTTCCCATCTACAATCTTCGGGTTTACGGTCTCGAATAGTCGTGCCTCGATGTTTTCCTGTCTGCGTGTATCAAGGCAGCCCACTACCCCCACCGCCCTTATGGCGCTAACGGCACGCAGGCGAGCTACCTGATCAGTGATCGTCGACTGATTGTCGCCTGCCAAAGAAGGGATAGCCGTAATCACACTGAGGACAAGAGACAGAATCTTCATTAAGCGTCGCACTCCCGGAACGAAGTGCGAGTAGCATAGTCTTCCATTGCCGAAATTTGTAGTTACCTCTTGTTCAGTGCGCTGAGGCGAAAATGTGCCGTATAATCCGGCTGCTCTCATGACATTCAAAATGAACCGCCGCGCGTTTGTCGCGAGCGCCGCCAAGGTGAGCGGAGCCGCGGCTGTGTTTCCACTGCTGTTAGCTGAAGTCGCCGAAGCGAAAGCGGAGATCACGAAAGCGAACATCGCTTCCGCGGCCGCCCTTGCCGGACTGGAGTTCGACGACCAGCAGCAGGAGATGATGCTCGAAAACCTGCAAAACAGGTTGAAAGCATACGAGGAGTTGCACAACCTCAAACTGCCGAACAGTGTGCCTCCGGCGCTGGATTTCAATCCGGTGCTGCCGGGTATGAAGTTCGAGACTGCGCGAACGCCGATGGTGATGAGCCGTCCGCTGCAAATATCCGCGCCGAGAGATATTGAGGATGTGGCGTTCTGGTCAGTGCGAGACTTGGGCGAGTTGATCAGGCGGAGAAAGGTTTCGTCGCTGAACCTGACGGAGATGTACCTGGAACGCCTGAAGCGTTACGACCCGTTACTTCATTTCGTGATTACGCTGACAGAAGATCGCGCTACGGCGCAGGCGAAGGAAGCAGATGGGGATATCGCGCGTGGAAAATATCGCGGGCCACTGCACGGGATTCCGTGGGGTGCGAAGGACCTGCTGGCAGTGAAGGGGTATCCGACGACATGGGGCGCGGGCGGATTTGAGAAGCAGAGTTTCGAGGAAGACGCGGAGGTTGTGAAGCGATTGGATCGGGCCGGCGCTGTGTTGGTGGCGAAGACCACGCTGGGCGCGCTGGCCATGGGCGACAAATGGTTTGGGGGCATGACGCGAAATCCGTGGAAGCCGGACCAGGGATCGAGCGGATCGTCGGCGGGTTCGTCGTCGGCGGTGGCAGCGGGGTGTTTGGGATTTGCAATCGGATCAGAGACGCTGGGGTCAATCTCGTCTCCGTGTACGCGTTGCGGCGCAACGGGACTGCGTCCGACTTTTGGTCGGGTGCCGAGAACCGGCGCGATGGCGTTGTCGTGGAGCATGGATAAACTCGGTCCGATCGGAAGGTACGTGGAGGACTGCGCGATTGTGTTTTCGGCGATCCACGGACCGGATGGGAAGGACAGGACGGTCCACGACTATGCATTTAACTGGAATGCGAACGTCGACATAAAGAAGCTGCGGATCGGGTATCTGAAAGAAGACTTCGAATACAAAGCAGACGAAAAGGAAACGGCGGAACAAACAGAACGGCGGCTGCTGCTGAAGAAGTTCGATGAGGCCGCGGTGGACGTGCTGCGTTCGAAGTTGAAGGTGGATTTAATCCCGCTGGAATTGCCGAACATGCCATGGGGCGCGATGAGGCCGATCCTGGTAGCGGAAGCGGCGGCTGCCTTTGACGAACTCACGCGTAGCGGGAAAGACAAGCTATTAACCGAACAGGGAAAAGACGACTGGCCGAATACGTTTCGCGCGTCGCGATTGATTCCGGCGGTGGAGTACATCAACGGAAACCGCGCGCGTATGATCGCCATGCAGAAGGCGGCGGAGATGTTCAGCAAAGCCGACGTGGTGGTGGCGCCGACATTCAGTTCGCAGTTGCTGATGACGAACTTGACGGGGCATCCGGCGGTGATTCTGCCGAGCGGTTTTAGACCGAGTGATGGTACTCCGGTGAGCCTAACGTTTCTCGGGGACCTCTTCGGCGAGGCAAAGTTGTTAGCGGTCGCCCGCGCATGGGAGCAGGCGACCGAGTTCCACAAGAAGCATTCGACGCTCGAGGTCGGAAAGAAAGCTTAATCGCTACTGCTGCTTCTTCTTTCCGAATATTCCCTGGAGCAGTCCGCCGACGGGATTGGCAGGCTGCTGCTGCGTGCCTGTGCCGGACGAGCCTGCCAAGGCTGAGCCGACATCGGGCACAAACACCGGTTTGGCGGTGGTGCCTTTGACCGCGACGGGGATGGTCTTCAATCCACCTTTGATACCAGCCATTTGAGTCAACGACCCGACCACGCCTCCAGAGCCCGCAAGCTTCGCGACGAGATGGAAGTCGAGCGCGCCGTTCGCAGAGATGGTGCCATTGCCGGTAATGGTGCCGAGTTCGGGAGCGACGAGGTTCAGGTTGTCTGAGCGCGTGCCATCGGGCGAAATCCGAAGGTTCGAAGAGAAGGTTTGGATGGTGGTATCGCCGGTTGCGGGAAGTCCCGCGAGCGTGGCGACGCTAGAGAGGTTCTTATTCAGACTGAAGCCGGTGAGCTTCGTGTTCGCGATGTTGACGGTTCCGGTGGTGACCAGTTGTTCGAGAGGTCCGCGGAGGTTGAAGTTCGCCGCAATCGTTCCGCCCTGGAGCGTGGACCCGGTAGGCAGGATCACGCCGACGGCCGGGAGCAGACCTTTTATGTCTTCGACACCCAGGCTATTGCCGGTGAACTTGAGGTCGACATCGGTGCTTGCGCCACGAGACGCGTAAGAGCCGGCAAGTTGGGCGACGCTTTTGCCGGTGCGGATCTTGGTGCGTTCGATGGTGCCCTGTTCGCGGACGAGATCGTATTCAGAGTGGTAGTCAATCTCAACCGGCTGGGCGGCGGCAGAACCCGCTTTTACCAGACGCAGCTTGGTGGCTTTGGCGGTACCTTCGGAGATGACGCGACGACCGTCAGAGGAAATGGTGCCGTTGTAATCGAGAATGCCCGCAAGTCCGGAATCGCTGCCCATCATGCCGGTGGCGGTGAGATCGAGATTGCTAACGTTGACCTTACCGTTGAACGGCGTCCGCGACATATCGGTACGGTCGATTGGCCCGGCCTTGCCGTCGAGACTGAGCTTGCCCTGGCCGGCCGCCTTGGCACTGACAGTGAACGGAAACGCGGTGGTGTAAGAGAGGTCGCGGATGCTGACCTGAACGTCGGTGTATGCCTGCTGCTTGCCGGCGGTGCCGAGTTCGATGCGTCCGTTGGTGATGTCGATACGCCGGGCCTGGAAGTCACGGTTGGCACTGGTGGGCGTGGTTTCTTTCTTCGAGCCGAGGGTGGAGAAGTTCCACTTGCCATTGGCGCTTTGAAGCAACCGGACCAGAGGCTCGTCGAGTTGAACGGACTCGATGATCAGTTGCTTTTGAAAGACCAGTGGAACGAGTTGCACGCCAACGGCCAGCGATTTCGCCTGGATGAATGGCTTGTTGCCAAAGGCAGGATCATCGGCGATGGAGATCTGGTCGGCCTTGACGCCGCCGGAGAAGATGGAGAGTTTGAGGTCGCCGATCTTAACCTGTCGAGCAAGAGATTGGGACAGCCCCGCTTCGATGTCAGGCCGGAAGCGGTTGGCGTCGAACAACAGCGGAAGTAAAAGAACAGCCAGGAGAATGACTCCGACGACGATGCCGAGAGCCCAGAGGAGCTTGCGCCGCATAATCACCTCGCATTCGCAGCTATTGATTTTTGCTCAAAACGGACGAGAGCGACAGTAGTGATGTCGTTTTCACCGAGCGAATCACCTTCCACAGTAGCCTGAGGGCCGATCAGGCCCAGGAACCGACGACGTTTCTGTTGTTCCACGAATTCGCTCACGTGACGGAGGATGTCCGCGCAGAGATCGTGCGCGGAAGTTGTACGTGCCTGCTGGAATGCCTGTTTCAGGCGCTCGATCCCATACTCCTCACTTCCCGCGCGAACTTCAATGAGGCCGCGGGAAGCCAGGAGCAGCGCACCGCCACCGCCAAGCACGCACATCTGCGCGTCGTGAGTGGCGTGGGAGAAAAGACCGAGCGGAAGACCACCGGCTTCGAGAGAAGTGATCTGGTCGCCATCACGCACAAGCGCGGGAACGAATCCGGCATTGATGTAGGAAAGAAGCCCGAGCGTTTCGTTATAGCAACCGACGAACCCCGGAGCACAGCGGACGCCATCCGCCGCAGAGAGAATGAGGTCGTTGAGCTGGTGAACGAGCTCGGTAACGGCGTCGGCTTCGTTGAGGTCGGAGGCGGCAAATAACTTCGGCGTGATATTCCGCAGGTTTTCCTGAACGGAGGCGGCTATCGTAAGAGCCTGCTCGCGACGGCCCGCGATATCCAGCAGGACGAACACGAGGCGGTGATCGTTGATCTGGAAGAACTCGAAGAAATCCCCACCTACACGTGCCGCACGGTAAAGTGCAGCCAGCTCAGATTCCTTCAATTTAGGCGCCTTACACGGAGCCGGTTTGCGCGGCGGACTGGGTTTCGCAGTTTTGAAAAATGGCCAACGCATGGGAACGGGTGGGGGAACACAACGTTAGCACAACAAGGCGCAGATGCGTGGGACGAAATGAGGTGGGAGCTTAAGAACCGTAGCGAGTGGCAAGAAACTGGGTGAGGTCCTGTTCGAAGCGGCTGTAATCGGTATTCAATACGTCGCGAAGGGCATCTTCCATGGAGCCACCTTGAGCGAGGTGCTCGAGCAGGCGGCGAATGTCGTCGATACCGTAGGTGTCGCGGATGAAAACGGTGGCGGCCAGTGACTGCTCATAAGCGAGTGTCGCCTGGCTGGTGGTGAAGCCCATAAACGAGCGCTCGAGGGACTTCAGCGGGACTTGTGATTCCGATTTGTAGATACGGGCGAGCTGCGCTCCGCGGAAGGTGCGATTTTCAACGAGTTGTGCGATCCCTTCGTTGAGCCATTGCGGACAGCGTCCGGCAGAAGCCTGGTTGATAAACGAGTGTGCCAATTCGTGTTTCAGTACGCGCGCCATTTCCGGATTGATGAAGTCCACGCCCTGCACGGGGATGCGGAGCTTGCCGTCATTGAGGGCGCCGGTCCAGGACGGAGCCTGGGTCACGTCGAAAAACGCCTGCTCGGTGTAAAGGATGACAGGGATGTTCTGGTACGGGGTGATCCCGAGTTGCGAGGAGAGCTCGTCGTAATCCTTTTCAAGTGCGCCCACGATCTGCTGGCGGAGGGTGGTCTTGGTGGCCGATCCTTCGAAACGCAGGGTGAAACGACCGGTATCGTGCTCGGAGAAATTGGCTTCGGCAGAAAGTTCCCGGCGAGCCTTGGCGAGATAGGTCTGGATTCGCTTGTCGGGCCGCAGTTCGAGAGAGCGCTCCCACGCGGGGATGGCATCGCGAGTGCGATCGGAACTGAAATAGGCGTAGCCGAGGATGTTGAAGGCGTCGGCCGAGTCCGGTGCGGCGATGGTGGCGCGATGAGCGTAATTGATGGCTTCGCGGGCGCGGCCCATCTGAACCAGAAGCGACGCGTAAAACGACAGGATGACGGGATTATCGGGGACATTGCTCAGGGCGCGTTCAAGATAGCGGCGAGCAGTGTCGCGGTCTCCCCGTTCGAATTCGAAGCGCCCGGCGACAAAGTATCCGGCGGCGACGAGGTCGGAGTTGCCGGTTGTTTCGAGCGAGTTGAGCGCGTCGAGATCGACGCGGCCGTTGCGGATGACGTTGTTCAGGGCATCTTTGAAGCCGGGAACTTTGAGCGCTTCGTCGGAAGGAACCGGGAGGGTCGCATCCGGGTTGGGACGAGCAGACATCGTGCCGGGGCCGAACTCTGGATCGGGGAGGTTGGGGGTGGAGGTCTCGATTCTCTCCACGACCGATTTAGGGATACGATATAGATCGTCACCAATTTCGTATTCGATCCTGCCGTCCTTTTCACGGACGTTTTCCGCGACGATGGTTCGCCCATTCTTCAGGCGAATGGTATCGCCGGAGCAGATCCCGACCGAAACGAACAGGAAACTGATGAGTACCCGACGCACAGGCGCGAATTCTAGCAGAATCTTGCGAAATTCCGGCGTAACCGCCGTCATATGCACCTTATTACTAATCTTCGTATTACCGGGATTTGGGCAGGAAATCGGGCGTGAGGAAACGCAGTATCACAATGCAACACCGCCTGTCAGCCCACCCGGGCCGCTGCCTGAGCCGTTCCGGATCGGCAGCCCGCGCAACCAAAGTGGAACGCCATCCGCACCGAGCGCGTCGGCGGTGCTGTACCGGCAACTGCGGGAGATCCAGCTTGATCCGGACGCGGTATACAAGATTCGTGAGGCGTCGGTGGAGCGCGAGGACATCCACATCGTGCTGGAAGACGGCACCATCGGGTTCACGCACGCCGTGGATGGGCGTATCACAGGAGCATTCTTCGAAGGCGAAGGGGAGATTTTGCTGATCCCGCCCGACCGCGTGGAGAAGCGCTCGCTGGGCTTGTTCACCAACACCGGCATTCTGGAAGAGAAGTTTTCGTCGATCTACCTGCGGTTTAACGACGACCTGGCGAGTGAGTTGATCACGTACACGCGCGGGAAGGTGGAGGATCCGCAGGAATTCGTGAATCGTTGGAGTAGCGTGGTGACCAGCCTCTCGGAGGCGGATGCACTCCGGCTGATGACGTCGTTCCTGAATGGACACAAGACTGCCGATGGCAAGATCGTGACCCCGGAAGGCGATCACATGCTGCGGGCCAGGATCAACGGCGTGAATATGGGCGTCTTTGACCTGTTCTTCGATACCGATGCACGCGAGCAGATCAGCGTGGGGCAGTTATCGCGCGACAAGTACGGCCGCGGTTTCTTCAACGTGTGGACAGCGTTTCCCATGCGATCGATGCGAATGCGCGCGATTCCGCACCGGACGATGAAAGGACGGACTTCCCAGACACCGGCAGCATTGGGGTCAACGACCGACGAAGAGCCGGAAGACCGACTTCAGATCGCCGACTACAAGATCAAAGTGAACGTAAAGCCGCCGACCGATCTGGAAGTGGAATGCACGATGAACGCCGTGGTGGCGCAGGGCGGGCAGCGGGTGATCCTGCTGGAGTTGTCGCGTTTCCTGAAAGTAAGTTCGGTGGAATACAACGGTCAAGCCCTGGAGTACCTGCAAAACGAAGCGCTGGAAGGGACCGCGCTGGAGCGTCGCGGCAATGACCTGGTGGCGCTGGTATTTCCGCAATCATTACAGACTGGGCAGAAACTGGAATTACGTTTCGTGTACGGCGGATCGGTGATGTCGGACGCGGGCGGAGGACTGCTGTACGTGGGCGCGCGCGGTATCTGGTATCCGAACCGCGGTGTGGCACTGGCGAACTTCGATCTTGAGTTCACGTATCCGAAGGAATGGACGCTGGTGGCGACTGGGCACAGGGTTTCTTCGGATTCGACGGAGACATCGGTGGTGTCGCGGTGGGTTTCGGAGAGGCCGATCCCGATTGCCGGATTCAATCTCGGCAACTATCAACTTGCCGAGGCGAAGCTGGGCGATGTGCCGATCATGGTGTACGCGTCGGAAGGCGTGGAGAACACGATGCCTGTGGCGAAGGAGCAGGTGATGCTTCCGCCGCTGAATCCGACGTCGCGCATCGGAGCACCGGTGAGCACGATGGTTCCTTCGGCACAGCCGGCTCCGGCGGGAAATGCCAAGCTGGTTGCCGAGAGAGTGCAGACAGGATTGGAATCACTGGAGCATCAACTGGGACCGTATCCGTATAAATCGCTGGTGTTTTCGCAGATGCCGGGACGGACGAGCCAGGGGTGGCCAGGATTGATCTTCCTGTCGAGCTATTCGTTCCTGCATAAGGAGGAATTGGAGCGGCTGAAGATCTCTCCGGTGGACGCGTTCATGTTCAACCTGGTGATCCCGATTCACGAGTCGGCACACCAGTGGTGGGGCGACCTGATCACGTGGAAGAGCTATCGCGACCAGTGGCTGGTGGAAGCGCTGGCGAATTATTGCGCGCTGGTGACGCTGGAAAAATCGCATCCAGTGGAAGTGCAGGCGGTCCTGGATGAGTATCGCAGGCAGTTGCTGCAGGAGAATGACAGCAAGAAGATAGGCGCGGATGCGGGCCCCGTGACGCTGGGCGTGCGGTTATTCTCGTCGGCATTCCCGAACGGATATCTTTCCATCAGCTATGGCCGCGGCACCTGGCTGCTGCACATGCTGCGTCATATGTTGCGCGATGCCGAGGAGAGGGATGGGAAGACCGATCCGAAAGCGGCAAAGCGGATCTCGACCGGCGACGAGCCGTTCTTCCGGGTGCTGAGGAAACTGCGCGAACGTTACGAGGGCAAGTCGATCAACAACAAGATCGTGCAACAGATCTTCGAAGAAGAGGTCCCGGAATCGTTGCGGTTCGAGGGCCGGAAGTCGCTCGACTGGTTCTTTGACGAGTGGGTGAACGGAACGTCCATCCCGAAGATCGACGCGTCAGGCGTGAAGGTTACGGCGAGCGCGGGTGGAACGACCATTACAGGGAAACTGACGCAAAAGGATGCGCCCGCGGAACTGATCACGTCCGTGCCGATTTACGGCGTTAAGGCAAACAAGGACATGGTGCTGCTCGGGCGGGTATTCGCCGATGGGCCTGAATCGACGTTCCGGCTGAAGGCGCCTGCGGGTGTCCGCAAGATCGAAGTGGATCCGTACGAGACGGTGCTGCGCCGCAAGAATTAGCGAGGCAGCTCGGTTTCCTTCGCGGAAATCACCTGGTGAACGTGCCAACTGGTTTTGCGGACCTGATCGATGGTCTTGCGAAATTCGCGCAGAACCAACGGATCGACCATTCCTGCCGCGAGCATGAGCTCGAGTTTCTGAAGTTCCTGCGTCACGCGAGCTACCTGGCTGGTCACCAGGCGTTCAAACGCCTTTTCGGCTTCGTCCACGTGCTCAATCTGTATTCCTGTAGCCATGCTGTCCTCTGACATCGACGGGTTCGAGTCCGCCCGACGAGCCCTGCCGTATGCCGCCGATTATTCCGCTGTATTTCATCGAAGTCGAATGAACTTCGGTGTTTTGGCAAACGAAGGTAATGAGTTTGTTAGCCGTGCCCTTGACCGTGGTTCAAAAGGACCGAACCATCCCGAAATGGGACCGGGAGGGCGTCCCAAACTGGCACTTTGTTCCGGAAATGGAACAAATCTGACAATTTTTGTACCGCTGACGGTAGGTGCGGGTAAGATTCTGGCGCCCCGACAGGTGACTCAACCCTGGCGCGTCCGGGGAAGGAGAATGTATGCCGTATTACGCGAAATTGTGGGCCGAGAAAGACAAGGGGATTCGGGTTCGAACAGCGGAGAGCCTGCTGCGTTTGCGGAAGCAGCTAGGCGAGGAGATCCCTCTGCGCGCAGATGGGAAACTTCTGCTGGCAACCTGGAATATCCGGGAGTTCGATTCGGGGAAGTTTGGGGAGCGTTGCGCGGAATGCTTTTACTACATCGCCGAGATCATCAGCCGTTTCGACCTGGTGGCCGTGCAGGAGGTGAACGAGGACCTGCGCGCCCTGCGGAAAGTGCAGGGGATTCTGGGGGGCTGGTGGAATTACCTGGTGACAGATGTGACGGCCGGATCGAGCGGCAATCGCGAGCGATTGGCATTCCTGTATGACAGCCGCAAGGTGAAGTTCTCGGGACTGGCCGGCGAACTGGTGCTGCCGGAGGCAAAGAATCTGAAAGCGGTGCAGTTTGCGAGGACGCCGTTCGTGTGCGGCTTCCAGGCAGGGTGGACGAAGTTCAACCTGTGCACCGTGCACATCTACTATGGCACAGCGAAGAAGGATGATCCGCGCAGGGTGAAAGAGATCAACGACGTCGCGGAGTTCCTGGAAAAGCGGGCGAAGAGTTACGGCTCGCAACCGTTGCATCCGGGCGAGTCGGAAAAGGGTGAGCCGGAAAACCTGGTGTTGCTGGGCGACTTCAACATCTTTTCGCCGGAAGACGTGACGATGCAGGCGATCCTGAAACACGGATTCCAGGTGCCGGAGGAGATCCAGACACTGGAAGGCACCAGCGCCGACAGGAAGAAGCATTACGACCAGATTGCGTTCATTACGCGGAAGCACCGGTTCCAAAGCGCGGGGCACGCGGGAGTGTTCGACTATTACAAGTCGGTCTTCCGCGACGAGGACGAAGACGAGTACAAGAAGTCGCTGATGGGCGACTACAAGCAGTACAAGGCGTGGCGCACGCACCAGATGTCGGACCATCTTCCGATGTGGGTACAGTTGCAGACGGATTTCGCGCGCGAGTATCTGGAGGAACTGGCAAAAGGAGAGGCGCGAGGAGCAGTGGTTTAACTCAGCATACGCAGTTGCGATGCGTATCTATGCATCGACAATGAGGCAGGCCCTGCTCCGTCGCAAGGGCCTGCCTCTTGCGCAAGTACGACTCATCATCCCCCCAAACTCAACCGGTCTGAACGTGACGAGCAAAGCAACGGAACTCACCAGCAGTCGCCTGGCGCTGTGATTCGGGTCACTTCCTTTGTCCTTTTCTGGGAAAAGAATTAGGGGTTCCCAGAAAAGCGAGGCAGTGTTGTGAAGGTAGTTTCGTTCGTCGCCGCCCTTATCCTGTGCATTGCTCTGCCAACCTCCGCCCAGACCTCCTCGTTTGCGGTACAGCCGAAGATCGTCATCATGGAATCTGAAGACGTGAAAGGTCAGCTTTCGCTCAAACGCATGAACAACTGTTTGCTCAGGCTGGCGCGAGAGTGGAAGGTGAAGTACGAATTACTGCCGACGATCTTTGTGTTTCACGTGTCGGAAGAGATCGCCTCGGCGGCTCTGATCTCGGACGAACTGGCGGTCAGGGAAAATCGTTCTCCCCGGAAGGGCGATTCGTATTACGAGGTGTGGATAGTCGGGAAACCGAAGTTGAACTCCGACATGGTTGCATTTGAAAACATTCTTGAGGACTTCTTTCAGCTTCAGGTCACCAAGGAACAGCGGGAGCAAGTGATGACGAAAGTTGGCCGGCTCCAGAATGCAACTGTCGATGCGTATCAAGGCAACTAGAGCGAACGTCTGAGGGTGATGCGCCAGGACCCTCTGGGCTGCAAAGGTCTACGGGGACTGTTACCGAGTGCAAACTCGTATCTAACTTTCAGGCTGAGCGGCGGTTGCTGCGAGTTCACGAGCGCCACGGATGATTTCTTCCGCTATTGTTTTGCGGTCGTCTTCTGGCTGTTCGCT
Organism: Terriglobales bacterium; assembly: GCA_035561515.1. NCBI lineage: Bacteria > Pseudomonadati > Acidobacteriota > Terriglobia > Terriglobales > Terriglobales bacterium. The sequence goes on from DATMXP010000031.1 coordinate 18,163, forward strand.
GTAGAACTCAGAGTCCTCGTACTCGGATGCGTTCCCCACGAAGCACAGCAGTTCCTCAGGCGGGTTCGGCCACAGTTCGACTTCGATTTCCCGCCAGATAAACCGTGCGCCGTCGTACGGCTTCACGCGACCGTCAACGATGGCCTGAGCAACGAGTCTCGCAAGTGCCATTCCTGCATTCCGCTGGGAAAGCTTCGACGTTACACCCAGTTCCGCTAAGAACCCCGGCATGAGCGGCTGCAAGTCGAAGCTGTCGGGCGACTCCAGACCCGCGATGCGCCTCGTGTACTTGCCGTCATAGCCGAGTTCCAATGCGTCCTGCGCGAGGCGAGGCAGTTCTTCGCTCGGCAGTTTCCCGAACTCCCATCGGGCTTGGATAAGCTGCGGCGAAAATGGCAGAAGGTCGAAGCGCATAAAAGTCGTGCGGGAACACTATACCCGCTGAGGGATTGGAGACACGTGAAATTGTTGTTCAGTAATGGTAAAGCGGATAGTAAAGCGGCAGGTAAGTCGCTGAAAGGAAGTTTCTGGCGGAGAGGGGGGGATTCGAACCCCCGATACAGCTTTTGACCGTATAACGGTTTAGCAAACCGCCGCCTTCAGCCACTCGGCCACCTCTCCGGCGGGGAACCAAACCTCGTATCGGAGGTCTGATCGCTTTGGCCATTATAGCTGAGCTTCGGGACTTTTGCCGGAAATAGCGAAACGCTCTAAATAACTCGTTCGGCGGCGGGTTGCTGCGTGCTCATGTCGCGCAGTTGGGTGTGGAAGGACGTGAGCGAGAAGCCAGCCTGGAGCGTTGCCAAAACACCGATGAGAAGAACCGGGAACGTGAGTATCGCGAAGGCGATCACCGACACGGCTGCGGCCGTTGATTTTTCCACGCCGAAGAACGTCAGGCCCAGCACGCAAAAGAGTTGGAAGGTGCCGACGTTTGCCGGGGCGTTGGGAATGGCGATGCCGAGGTGTACCACCAGAAAGACGGCGATCGATGCGAGCAGCGGGAGGTCAACTCCGCAGGCCTTCAGAATCGACAGGAACGCCAGCGCCTGTACGACGTGGAGCAGTCCGGAGACAAGACCGGAGGTCCAGAAGCGGCGTCCGAGGCCGATCTGCTTGAGTTCGACGCGGATCTCAAACAGCGCGAATCTCAGCTTCTCAACCAGGTTTTTCGGTTCGGCGTTGAGGTCGACTACGTTCTCGGCATAGTGTGTCTTCTTCACTACGTACACGAAGACGATGATGCCGAGTATGGCGGCAGCGGCCATGACATTGGTGCCGACGCGAATCTGCGGCGGAACATCGATAAGGAGCGCGGTGGCGATCATGGCTCCGGAGAACCAGAAGGCGTCAAACATACGCTCGACGGCCATGGAGGGAAGGACATCGTGGAACTTACGGCCGAGCCAGCGAGCAACGAGGATTCCGCGAATGATTTCGCCGGCGCGCAGCGGGAGGATTTCGCTGGTGAGTAGTCCGACGTAGATGGCTTGCGTGGTCCGCCAGTAGGAAAGTTTGCCCAGTGGTTGAAGAAGAATCTGCCAGCGGATGCCCTGCACGTAGAAGCTGAGCACATCCCAGAAGACAATGACGCTGACCCATCCCCAGGAGAGTTGCTTGAACTGGTCGACGAGGGCGCCCCAGTGAACGTCGTGGAATACCCAATAGAGAGCCAGCGCGGCGATGACGTAAGTCAGCCAGACCTTCGCTCGATGCTTCGACAAAACGCTGGGCTCTTTGGCCGTCATGATTCCTTAGATGCTACTCAAGGTGAGGCTCCGCCGAGAAAGACGAATGTCCTCACCCGATTACCAAGGTATCAGAGGGCGGCACCTTGTGCGAGCGAGGGCCGAACCTGAGTAGCGCGAAGCCGCCGACTCCGGCGATAAGCGAAGCGCAGAGTACCCCGATCTTTCCTGTTTCCACAATGGTCGGGTCAGTGAACGCCAAGTCGGTAATGAAAATCGAGACTGTAAAGCCGATGCCCGCCAGAGTACTTACACCGAGCATCTGGGACCAGCGAACATCCCGCACCATGGTGGCCAGACCGAATTTGACCGCCAGATAAGCAGCGAGCGTAATACCCAGCGATTTTCCGAGGATCAGTCCAAAGGCGATGCCTTGAGCTACGTGACTGCCGATGGCGTCGCGGAGGACAGTGGCGTTCAAATGTACACCGGCGTTGGCTAGCGCGAAGAGCGGGAGCACGACGTATCCGGACCACGGATGCAAGATGCGAATGAGGCGGTCGGCAGTGGCTTCGGTTTCGACGGAGAGCTGTTCCATGCTGCCGAGCAACGCTTCCGATGTTGCATTGTCATCGACGTCGACTGCTTTGCGGATATCGGAGACGATGCACTCAGCCTCATCGGCGAATTCCTTCTTAGGCAGAACGGCCTTCGTAGGGGTGAGGAGACCGAGTATGACTCCGGCGATGGTGGCGTGAACGCCAGAAGCGAGCACAGCCAACCAGAAGAACACACCAAGAGGGACGTACGAGGCGACGGATTGAACGCCGAGTCGTTGCATTACAACAATAACGGCGACGAGTACGACTGCCCAGACCAGTGCCATCCAGGAAAGTTGACTGGTGTAAAAGACGGCGATGACGAGAATAGCGCCGATGTCGTCGACGGTGGCGAGTGCCAGTAGGAACACTCGCGCGGCGCTGGGAATGCGGTCTCCGACGAGAGCGAGAACACCAAGAGCGAACGCAATGTCGGTCGCCATGGGGATGCCCCATCCCGACGAGGCGGGAGTGCCGGCATTGAACAGAGCATAAATTGTCGCGGGTACTACCATGCCACCAAACGCGCAGATGACTGGCAAGGCAGAACGTTTCCATCCGGAAAGCTCGCCATGTGCGAACTCGCGCTTGATCTCCAGTCCGACGACAAAGAAAAAGATCACCATGAGCGCGTCGTTGATCCAGTGGTGCAGGGAGTGCGACAACACAAAAGCACCAATCTGGAGAGCGATTTTCGTTTCCCAGAAATGCTCGTACGAGTCCGGGGCGAAGTTAGCCCAGACGAGTGCGGCGGCGGTGGCAGCCAACAGCATCAGCCCGCTGGTGGTCTCGGTATGAAAAAACCTTTGCAGCGGCAGAACGATCTTCTTCGCCGCATAAGACGTTTGCGCCTTTGCCAGGGTGGTGCCGCGGCTCCGCGGTGGGACGTGCATTTGGGTTCAACTCCAATTTTGTTGAGTGTATCAACAGAGTATGAATGTGAGGTTCACAATCGGGCAGAACTCGAATGCTGTTGTTGTGATCTGGAGTGACTTCCCACAATGCAGGGGCAGTCAATATCATCGACGTGAACGATTGGTTCTACATGGCAGATCAAAAAGTACTTTCGGCGCAGGGTTTGCGCAAACTCTACGGCCAAACGGTGGCCGTGGATGATATTTCGTTCGAGGTCAGACAGAACGAGATCGTCGGCCTGCTCGGTCCGAACGGAGCAGGGAAGACGACAACCATCAACATGGTACTGGGAGTGCTGGAGCCGACGTCGGGCAAGATTTCGATCGATGGCGTGGACCTGGCGCAACACCGGTCACGTGCGCTGGGGTGCACGAACTTTGCGGCGGTTTACGCGCCGCTGCCCGGCAATCTCACGGTGTACCAGAACCTGCGCATCTTCGGCATGATCTACGGGGTGAAGCATATCCAGGAGCGAATTGATTCTTTGCTGGAGCAGTTCGACCTGACGAAGTTCCGCAACACGAAGTGCGGTGTGCTGTCGTCAGGCGAGCAGACGCGAGTGGCACTGGCGAAATCGATGCTGAACCGTCCGAAGCTGCTGTTGCTGGATGAGCCGACGGCGTCACTGGACCCGTCGGTCGCGAGAGAAATCCGGATGAAGATTCGAGACTTCGCGACAAGCGGGACGGGCGGTGTGCTGTGGACGTCGCACAACATGTATGAAGTGCAGGAAGTGTGCGATCGCGTGCTGTTCCTGTCGCACGGGAAGATCCTGCTGGAAGGGAATCCGAAATCGCTTCCCGGCGAGCATGGGAAGACGTCGCTGGAAGAGTTGTTCATCACCGTAGCGCGCGAACCGCTTACGCTGGAGGTGGGATAGATGCGCACCTTGGCCATTGTGCTGCGGCAGTTTTATCTTGTGCGCGGGAGCGCGTCGCGGTTGACCCCGATGTTCATCTGGGTCGCGATCGACATGGTGTTGTGGGGCTTCATGACGAAGTTCCTGAACGCATTGTCGGCGAGCCGTTTTGATTTTGTCCCGGCATTGCTGGGGGCCGTGCTGCTGTGGGACTTCTTCACGCGCGTGATGCAGGGCGTGACAATGGCATTCTTCGAAGACGTCTGGTCGAGGAATTTCCTGAACATGTTTGCCACGCCGATTCGGATTTCCGAATACGTCGGCGGACTGGTGCTGTCGAGCATCGGGACGAGCGCGATTGGTTTGGTGATCATGCTGGTGGTGGCGACGTTTGGATTTGGACTGTCGTTCCTTAGCTACGGACTGCTCCTGATTCCGTTCCTGATGGTGCTGTTCCTCTTCGGGATTGCGCTGGGAATTGTAGGGATTTCGCTGGTGCTGCGGCTTGGGCCGGCATCGGAATGGTTCGTGTGGCCGATCCCGGCGGTCTTGTCACCATTCGTCGGCGTGTTCTATCCGCTTTCGACGTTGCCGGGGTGGATGCAGGCTTTTTCGCGGATCCTGCCGCCGGCTTATGTGTTCGAAGGAGTGCGGGCGATCGTGGCGGGAAAAGAGGTGCCGCTGGCGCCGCTGTTCTTCGGCATTGCTCTGTCGTTGGTGTATGTGCTGCTGGCGTCGTTGCTCTTTGCACGAATGTACAAGCACTCTGTTCGGACCGGATTGATCGCGCGTTACAGCGCCGAGTCGGTCAGTTAATCAGAGCGACTTGGACATTTTGATAACGTGGCATTCGTATCCGGGTTTGAGCGGCCGCGAGGGGCGGAACTCGTCGGTACCGGATTCGACGTATCCGAACTTGCGGTAGAGGGGCGGTAACTCGGGGCGAAGGCTGAGCACGGCGATGTCCATGAACTTGCAGCCTTTCGAACGACAGTGATTTTCCGCGGCCTCGATCATCACACGCCCGAGGCCCTGGCCTTTTCTGGAAGGGTCCACCGCCAGCATTCCGAAGTAGCCGCGTTCGCCGTGGAGTTCGATGTAGATGGAGGCGACGATTTCCCCATCTTTTTCGGCAACAAGGAATTCGCCGGTCTGGAGATATCCGGCCATGCGCTGGTCGTCCGTGCGTGTGCCGTCGAGGAATGACTCGACCGCAAACGCCGCGTTTACGATGCGGATAATTTCTGGTGTGTCTTTGGGACTGGCATGGCGAACCTGGGCTGGTGCTTGCTTCACGAAGAAATTCTAACAAGACGAAGAAAGGCGTCCCGCGTGAGGACGCCTTTGGCTCTTTGTGCAATCTATTTGGTTGCGATTTTCTCCGCCGTCCACTCGGTGTGGAATGTACCTTCGCGGTCGGTGCGGCGGTAGGTGTGAGCGCCAAAGTAATCGCGCTGAGCCTGCGTGAGGTTCGCCGGCAGGCGCTCGGTGCGATAGGCATCGAAGTATGCCAGCGAAGAACTCATGGCCAGCACCGGGATGCCCATGCCGACGGCTGTTTGAACGACGGTGCGCCACGCAGCTTGACGGCTTTCAACCGCTTGCTTGAAGTTCGGGTCGAGCATGAGGTTCACGAGATCGGGGTTGCGGTCGTACGCGTGCATGATCTCCTGGAGGAGGGTGGCACGGATGATGCATCCGGCGCGCCAGATCTTCGCAATTTTGCCGGGCTTCAGGTCGTACTTGTATTCGTTCGACGCGAGACGCATCAGCGCGATGCCCTGTGCGTAAGAGGTGATCTTGCTGGCGTAGAGTGCCTGTTCGACGGCGCTGATCAGTTTGTTCTTGTCACCGGAGAACGAGGGTTTCGGTCCGCTGAGGACTTTGCTGGCGGCGACGCGTTCTTTTTTCAGTGCCGACAAAATGCGGCTCTCGACGGCGGCATTGATCGTGGGAATGGGTGCGCCGATGTCGAGCGCGTTCTGGCTGGCCCACTTGCCGGTGCCTTTCTGCTGTGCTTCGTCGAGGATCACGTCGACGATCGGCTTGCCGGTGAGGTCGTCGGTTTTGGCAAAGATGTTGGCCGTGATTTCGATGAGATAAGACTTAAGTTCGCGGGAGTTCCATTCGTTGAAGATGGCGTGCAGTTCACTGGGCGGGATCCCGAGTCCGCGATGAAGGATGTCGTAGGCCTCGGCGATCAACTGCATGTCACCGTACTCGATACCGTTGTGAACCATCTTCACGTAGTGGCCGGCTCCACGCGGACCCATGTATTCGACACAGGGTTGGCCATCTTCGGCGCGAGCGGCCATGGCACGCAGGATGGGCGCCACGGCCTCCCAGGCTTCAATCTGTCCGCCGGGCATGATGGCCGGACCCCAGAGTGCGCCCTCTTCACCACCGGAAACGCCGGTGCCGATGAAGCGAAAGTTCTCGGCTTCGAGTTCTTTGTTGCGGCGTTCGGTATCGAGGAAGAAGGAGTTGCCGCCGTCCATGAGGATATCGCCGGGCTCGAGATGTGGCTTGAGGTGGGCGATGGCGGAATCGACGGGTGCGCCGGCGGGAACCATGATGAGGATGCGACGCGGTTTTTCCAGAGCAGCCATGAGAGCAGCAGGGGAATCGACGCCAATGACTTTCTTCCCCTTGGCGGGACCGTTGACCCAAGCCTGGGTTTTAGCCTTGTCGAGATCGTAACCGGCGACGGGGAACCCGTTGCGTTCCATGTTCAGCGCGAGGTTGGAACCCATCACGCCCAAACCCACCACACCCATCTTGTATTGCATGTCCGCTCCTAACTGTTGAGGCAACTGTCTATTTCTTCAGGCGATAGAGAACTTCTCCGGCGCGAGGCACGACGAGAATGCCCTCCGCTTCACGGCCCATCCACTCGGAAATGTTAATTGACTTCGGATCCATGTAGCCGAGATTCACCAGCCGGCAGCGCTCTTCCGGCACCGACGTTGCCAATGTGACGGTAATGCGCGGCTTTTCGATGCCGGTCTTCTCGTCGTAGGTGCCGAGTCCTTTTACATGAGTTGAATGTGCGAGCACGCCGCCGGGGAAGTCTTTGAACTTGTCCCACTGCTTCATGAAGTAGTCACGGCAGTGATAGCCAACCTGGTCGATGATCTTGCCGTGCGTGTAGCTAATCTCGTCGATGTTCGGGCTGTAGATGATGACCTCGCCGCCGTCTGCGACGATCGGCTCGATCTTGTACATGCCCTTGCCGGCGGTCCAGACGTCGTCGTACATCTCGGGCATCACGGAAAGCACGCGCCGGAATGGCTTGTCGAGATAAACGATGTGCTTCCTGGCCGAGAGTTGTGAGGCTGAGACCCAGGCCTGAGCGGGCTTGTCGAAAAAGAGTCCGCTGGTGCCTTCATGCGTGACCACCCAGGCGAAACACCAGGAAGGGGTGGGGATCATGGTGGCGGCGCGGTCGATGACGGCGCGAACCGGGGTGTATCCGGAGCCGATCACTTCGTAGTTGGTGATGACGGCGCCGAGCCAGTGAGTGAAATTGATGATCTCCGAACCGGCGATGCCGGGGAAGAAATACTTGTTGCCGCCAGAGAAGCCGACGACCTCGTGAGGGAATACCGGTCCGCAGATGATGATGTGGTCGTACTCAAGAACGATTTTGTTCAAGCGGACGGGGACGTCGCGGCTGAGAAGACCGTTGGTGATCTTCTCGATCTCGGCGGCGGGAATGGTGCCGAGAGAGACGAAGGTCTCTGGGGATTCCCAATGGTGATTGAAGATATTTGTCTCGCCGACTCTGCCGTTCACGACCGGCTTACCGACGAGCTTAGTAAGCTGCGCATCGGTCATCGGAGGATGGGTGCCGAGGGCGACAAGGTAGTCGAGTTTCGCGACCTTGGGACGCAGCAGTTCCTGGAGCAAGTCGAACATCTGCGGCATGGGCATGGTGCGCGTGCCGTCGGGGATGATCACAAGGACGCGCTTCCCCTGGAACGGAGCGGAAGCGATGGCTTCGCGAACGATGTCGCGAACTTCGTCAGACGTGAGGTACCGGTCGGTGTAGCCGGTACCGATGGTGGTGAGCTCTGCTACTTCTGCCATGGCGCTTTTTCCGGCAGGTACTTCTGGAAGTCAGCGATAAGGCGGGCTTCGTAGTCGCCTGCGAATTCTCCGGCGAGGAACTTGTGGATGCCCTCTTTATAGAAGAGCTCCCACGATGCTTCTTCGTGTCCGGGATTAATAGGGAAGAATAGGGCGTTGTTGCCGCGCGCGGCTTCGAGGTCGCCGTTGGCGTCGCCGATCATGAGGATGTTCTTTTCCGGATACTTCCCTCCCGCGGCCATGTGGAGGTGCTGCTTCTTGGTGCCAAGCTCCTGTCCGGCGATGGCGCGCACGTACTTGTCGATACCATGCTCTTCCCACTCACGGACGAGCGCCTCGGTGGGCGTTTGCGAAACGACGGCACAGTCGGCGAATTTCTGGAGAAGTTCCAGGCTTTCGCGAACGTAAGGGAAGGGCGGCAGGTCGAAAACAACGTCGGCGATGGACTTGTTCACCGCGACGCTCCACTGCATGGCCAGGTCGAGTTCGGGGTCCGGGTGCTCAGCCATATATTGCTTGAGGCCGTCGTTGCTCAGCGGCTTGCCGGAGGCGATGAATTCGCGTACCCGGTTCGCCATCGGGATGTTGCATTTGCGGGCGATGACTTCGGGCCGGTCGCGCAACAGATCGAGGACCCTGATCAGCGCAGGCCAGCGATTTACGCCGCGCCACTTGGAGTAGAGGTTCACGAACTCAATGGCTTCGCGGGCGTACTTGGCGACGGGCTGGAGATGCCAGTACTTAATGATGTTCGGACAGAAGCACTCTTTGTGCTTGATCTCCATACTGTCGAACGCGCAGCCATCGGAATCGATGCCGATAAAGAACTTGAACTGCGGCTTAAGGTCCACTAATACCTGTGCCGGCGAAGCGGTCACGCTCATCGGACTACCTCCAGTCCACTGCAACTTGATTATTCTAAACTCCGGCGAAGGCCGAAAACCCGCCATCAATGGGAATTACCGCGCCGGTCACGAACGAAGAGGCCGGCGACAGCAGCCACAGGACGGCGCCGAGCAGGTCTTCCGGTTGCCCAAACTTCGCCATTGGCGTGTGGGCGATGATGCTCTTACCGCGCGCGGTGAGTTCACCGGTTTCGCGATCGGTGAGCAGATAGCGGTTCTGGTTGGTGAGGAAGAATCCGGGGGCAATAGCATTCACGCGGATGTTGGTGGAGTATTCCTGGGCCATGTGAACCGCGAGCCAGCGGGTGAAATTGCTGACACCGGCCTTCGCGGCCGAGTACATGGGAACGCGGGTGAGCGGGCGGTCGGCAGACATGGATGTGATGTTGAGTATGCGTCCGAAGCCCTGGTTGGCCATGATTCTGCCGAAGACCTGGGTTGGCAGCACGGTCCCGACCAGGTTGAGGTCGAACACCCAGCGCACGGCATCGACGGGCAAGTCGAAGAATCGCAGGTCGTTGCTGGTCGTAGCTTTGGCGTCGTTGCCACCGGCGGCGTTGATCAGGTGGTCCACGGTGCCGAACCGTGTCCTGATATCGGTGGCGACCCGTTCGACATTCACGCGGTCGAGGACATCGCAGGGCACGACCGCGGCACGATAAGCGTGTTCGCCCATGCGATCCAGCAGGGCTTCTCCGGCCGCGACATTCTTGTCAACCAGGGCGACATTGGCACCGCAACCGACGAGAGCGAGAGCCATGGTGCCGGCAAGAACTCCGGTGCCCCCGGTTAACACTACTGTTTGCCCGGTAAAGTCATAAAGGGAGGTGAGAGCCTTCAAATCGAATAGTTCGAGACCCGTACTTTCGATAGCTGACATGGAATAACTCCTTGAAACACAGCTGCGGGGAAGCCTCTGAACGAAGAACGAGGCTAGTAATAACACCGGACGGCTACAGCCTTCGGTGACACAAATCACGAGGTGTGTGGTCATGCCGAAAGGACGGTTTGTAAACTGGGTGGATGAGTACCGTTCGAATTGCCCTTGCCAACCTGAGATTTCCGTCTACTCCACAGGAGTCTGTCGTACTGGCCGAGGCGGCCATTCATGAAGCAGGTGATCAGGCTGCGGACATCATCTGCTTTCCGGAATGCTTTGTTCCGGGTTATCGCGGCACGGGGCACCCGATTCCGCCGCCGGATCAGGTCTTCCTCGCCGATGCGTGGGCCGCAGTCGCGGCAGCAGCGAACAAGGCGAATGTAGCGGTGATTCTTGGCACAGAGCGGATCGTGAACGGGGAGTTGCTGGCGACCGCACTGGTCGTTGGGCGCGACGGCAGCATCGTGGGTCTTCAGGACAAAGTGCAGATGGACCCTTCCGAAGACGGCACCTACGCCGCAGGAACGCAAAGGCGGGTGTTCCAATCGGGTCCGATGACGTTCGGTGTTGCGATCTGTCACGAGGGCTGGCGATATCCGGAGACGGTTCGCTGGGCAGTGCGGAATGGCGCGCAGGTTGTATTTCATCCGCATTTCCATCCGGCCGAGCCAGGCGGCTTTGCGCCGGCGACGTTTGCCGATCCGCGAAATACGTTTCACGAGAAAGCTGCATTGTGCCGGGCCGCTGAGAATACCTGTTGGTTTGCAACCGTCAATTTCGCGAGCGAGGGTGCACCCACGACATCGGCGGTGGTACGACCTGACGGAACGTTGTTGTGTTATCACCCTTATGGGCAACACGGGCTTCTCCTGGCCGATATCGAACTGGCGGAGGCCACCCGGTTGCTGGCGATGCGTTGCAAAGCAGGCTACTAGCCTTCCGATTGTGACCTGCGACACAGTCATGTGCGTTTTCCGCGGCTATGATCGCGGGCCATGTTACGGCTCTCTACAACGTTAAGACGCGTCGTTTGGGTACAACTGTTGCTGTTTGGCGTGGCGGCGGCCGTGAGCGGGTTGCTGTGGGGAGTGGGGCAACAGGTGAACTTTCTGATGGTGTTCATCTGTTCGTTCTTCATCGGGAATACCGGGTTCCTGTTCCTGGTGCAGTTTTCCTCCCTGTTCTGCCGTTACAAATTCCCTTACGACTGGCTTGCCTTTCTCGCGCTGCTGATTGCAATTACTCCGTTCACTGTGGCCGGAGCAATCCTCATTGCGTTCTGGCTCGATGCGCCTTCGGGAACGAACTACTGGATGTACCTGTCGCAGGGCTGGAAGCTGCCATCGCTCGTCACGATCGTGTTTGGCGTTGTCTACAACCTGTTCTGCGACATGCGATCTCGGCTGGAGCGCCATAACCGCGAACTACAGGAAACCGTCGAAAAGCGTGAGGCGGAATGGCAGAAGCAGGAAGAAGACCTGCAACGCGCACGCGAGATACAGGAATCGTTGCTGCCGAAGAAAATCCCACAGATAAACGGGTTTGACATAGCTGGAGCGTGGGAACCGGCGCGGGTGGTGGGCGGCGACTACTTCGACGTAATCAAGCTGAGCGAAACGAAGGTGGCGATCTGTATTGCGGATGTGGTGGGTAAAGGAACATCCGCGGCGCTGCTGATGGCGAACGTGCAGGCATCGGTGCGTGCGTTTGCTTCGGAGTCGATGTCGCCGGCCTCGCTTTGTTCACGGATCAACGGCGTGTTGTGCAACAACATCGGCAGCGACAAGTTTGTGACCTTCTTCTACGGTGTGCTCGACGTTGCCCAACGCAGCCTTACCTATTGCAATGCGGGGCATCTGCGGCCGATTGCGATTCAACCTTCGCGCGCGCCGCTGCAACTGGACAGCAGCGGCGTGGTGCTTGGGGTGGTTCAGGACGGAAGCTACGAAGACTCGGTTCTGCCACTGGGCTCAGGCGACCGTCTGCTGCTGTTCACAGACGGAATCACGGAAGCCATGCGGGAAGACGGCGAAGAGTTCGGGGAAGAGCGACTGGTCGCGTCGGCGCGGAACTCCAGCCGTCACCAGGCCGATCAGATGAAAAGCTTTGTGATGGAAGATGTGCGTGCCTTTTGCCGGTCGCAATTTCACGATGATGCCACGCTGCTGGCAGTCGCTGTGAACTAGGTTAAGTTTTCACCGACGTTCGCCACTTCACGATGTTGTAGCCGTACAACGCAAGGCAGAAGAGGTTCGCCGGTATGAATCCGGTCTGCGACGTTTGGACGGCGATCCAGCAGATGATCACGCTGTTGATGCCGGCGACGATCCATCCGTGCCACATGCGGCGTCCAACCATGACCGTTGAGATCACGGTAAGCAGACAAGAAATGTAGTCGAGTCGAAAGAAGTTCAAAGCGCAACTTACCAAACAGGCTTGCCAGTGCGCCTTTTCATTGGTCACAGAACGAACGTGCTCGTCGTCACAAAATAGAGCACGGAAGGATTAGACCTCAGCCAACTTCCACTAATCCGTATCGTCGTTGCCAGCTGGCGCGAAGGTGTACCAAGGTGCGGCTCTTGTCCTCGGCCGGAATGTCGAGCTTGTCGTCGAGAAGGGCGCAGGCTTCCTTCTTGGCGACTTCGAGCAGATCGCGATCGCGAAGCAAGTTGGCGACACGGAAGCTGGGCATGCCGGCCTGCTTGGTCCCGAAGAATTCGCCCGGACCGCGGAGTTGAAGGTCCATTTCGGCGATCTCGAAACCGTCGTTGGTTTCGACCATTTTGTTCAGGCGCTGCTCGCCTTCGTCGGAAATCTTGTTGCCGGTCATAAGGATGCAGTAGGACTTGGCCGCACCGCGGCCGATGCGTCCGCGTAACTGGTGGAGCTGCGATAGACCAAAGCGCTCGGCGTGTTCGATGACCATGACGGTGGCATTCGGGACATCGACGCCGACCTCGATGACGGTGGTGGAAACGAGGACGTCGATTTTGCCGTCCTTGAACTGTGCCATGACGGAGTCTTTTTCGTCGGCGGACATGCGGCCGTGCAGGAGGCCTATACGCAAGTCCGGTAGGACGGTTTTGCGGATGGCCTCGTACATCTTGATGGCGGCCTTGAGCTCGCTCTCTTCGTTTTCTTCGATCACCGGGTAGACGACGTAGGCCTGGTGCCCGGCCTTTACTTGCTTGCGGACGAAGTCGAATACTTCGTCGGCGCGTTCATCGGAAACGCGGCGGGTGACGATGGGCGTGCGTCCGGGAGGCAGTTCGTCGATGACGCTGACGTCGAGTTCGCCGTATAGGGTGAGAGCGAGCGTGCGAGGAATTGGGGTGGCGGTCATGACCAGCACATCGGGCGTGAGAGCCTGCGGGTCGGCTGATTTCCGCATCAGCTTCAGGCGCTGCATCACGCCGAAACGATGTTGCTCGTCAACGATGACGAGGCCGAGGTTATCGAACTCGACTTTGTCCTGAATGAGCGCGTGGGTGCCGATTACGAGCTGGGCGTCGCCGCGAGCGATGTGGCGGCGGACGTCGCGCTTGCGATCCTGTTCGAGCGAGCCGGTAAGCAGAACGATGCGGTACCCGGCTTTCTCGAGGATGCGTCGCGCAGAAAGATAGTGCTGCGTGGCGAGAATTTCCGTCGGCGCCATGAGCGCGACCTGGAATCCGTTTTCGATCGCGATGATGGCAGCTTCAAACGCGACGATGGTTTTGCCTGCGCCGACATCGCCTTGGAGCAAACGCCGCATCGGCGTGGCACGCGCCATGTCTTCGGCGATGTCTTTCAATACGCGCTTTTGAGCGGCGGTCGGGCGGAACGGCAGAATTCGCTTAATTGCTTCGCGCACGCTGTCCGAGAGCTCGAACGAGATACCCGGCTGCCGTCGTAGCTTTCGACGCTTGATCTCGAGTCCAAGCTCGAGGAAGAAGAGTTCCTCGAAGATGAGTCGAATGTGCGCGGGGGTCCGCCAGCTTTGCAGTTGCAAGAGAGAAACGTCATCTTCCGGCCAGTGGACTTTCCAAAAAGCCTCCTGGCGCGGGATGAGACCGAGCTTCCTTTGAAGCGACTTCGGCAATATGTCCGGGGTATCGGAGGTCATCGCCTCGAGGGCGTTACGAATGATCTTGCGGAACCAACGGGCATTCAGTTTTTGCGGACCCTGGCCAGTGCCTTCATAGATGGGCACGATGTGGCCGGTCTCCATCGAGGCGGGCAGTTCGTCTTCATCGGATTCGCCGAGCACTTCAACTTGAGGTTGCACGATCTGCAACCCGCCGCGGTAGGAATCTTCTTCGACCTTGCCGTACAGGGCGAGGACCTGCCCGGCCTTGAAGCGGCCCTCCATGTAGCGGGCGTTAAACCAGATGCACTTGATGGTGTTGCGAACGCGTTTGCCGAAAACGGGGGGTGCCTGATCGCCGATGTCGCCGACGGTCATTTCGAAAATCGGCATGCGCTTGGTGCGCAGCAGGGCCGAACCGCGGACCTCGCAGATGAGGACGGCCATTTCGCCGGGCATTAATTCGGAGATTTTGCGGGGATTCGTGCGGTCTTCGTAGCGAAATGGCAGGTAATAAAGGAGATCTTCGAGGGACTCGAGTCCTTTCGCGCTAAGGGCTTCGGCGCGCTTGGGGCCAATGCCCTTTATGTATTGCACGGGACTGTCCATCTGGAGCATGAATGCCTGATGTTATCAGGCGGGATTTCGCAATTTCCATGCACCCGATTTGCGTTTTCCGGTGTCAAAACATATAGGCATGAATCTTTATACCTTTCAGAGGTCACTGGCGGCAGTGCTACTGGGGAACCTGATCTACTTTGCCCTACTCATGCCAATACTTCCGCCGGTCGCGAGACATGGGATTTACCGCATCGACCTCGGGTTACTGATCGATTTTGCGATCTGTGCGGCCTTGTACATCCTGTTTGGGCGTCTGTGGCCGGAAAAGAAGCGAACCCAGAGACGCACCCCTCTGTAGCAAAACAGGACAAAACCATCTAAATCAAGCGCTTAGACCTGCATTAGAATAGTTGTGCCACTGTTCTCGGGCGAAAGGACTTCGATGCCACACCTGCTGGACCGTTTGCCGGCGATGTCCAGGCTGGATTTTCTGGATATCCTGCTGGTGGCGGTATTGATCTACCAATTTCTGTTGCTGATCCGCGGAACTCGCGCGGTACCAGTATTGGTAGGTGTGGCCAGTCTTGGGGTGGCGTTCTATCTGGCCCACGTGGCTGAACTCCGGACCGTTAACTTCATCTTTGGCACGCTGCTGCCGTACGCGATCTTCGCCCTCATCGTTGTCTTCCAGAATGAGATCAGGCATGCGCTTGCCCGAATAGGACGAAGGTTTACGTTCTCACGCGCGGTACAGGGAATGCAGGAGGCGTACGACGACATCGTGCTGGCCGCGAACCTCTTTTCGCAGAGCCAGACCGGCGCCTTGATTGTCATTGAGCGCGAGATCGGGTTGCGTACGTACATTGAGAGCGGAGTCCCCCTCGACGCGAACCTTTCCTACGACCTGCTGGCAACGATCTTTCGTCCGAGCGCCCCTCTGCATGATGGCGCAGTTATTGTGCAGAAGGACCGCATTGCCGCCGCGGCATGCTTCCTGCCGCTATCGATGAATCCGGTGTTGTCCACGCAATTGGGAACACGGCATCGCGCCGGCATTGGCATCACCGAGGAGACGGATGCGATTGCGGTGATTGTCTCGGAAGAGACCGGCTACATCAGCCTCGCGGTCGGCGGAAATGTGGAGCGCGACATCACTGTCGAGTATCTGCGCGAGCGACTTAGCGAACTGTTACGGCGCTACGTGCCGCCTTCCGCGTTGCCCACGGTAACGCCGGAAGACGAAACTTCGCCGCGCGTGAAGCATGCCGGTGAAGAGCCGATGAGGGGAGACTGACATGGACTTTTTCCGGCGCCATGTTTTCAACCATCTCGGGCTGAAGATCACGTCGCTGGTGATCGCATTCGCCTTGTGGATGGCGATTGCGCGGGAACCGATGGCAGAAGTCGCAATCAACGTTCCCATCGAATTTCATAATGCTCCCGACAACCTGGAGTTGAATTCCGAGACCATCCCGCAGATACAGGTGCGTGCGCGGGGTCCGGTGGGGGTGATTCGGTCCTTGAGCACCGGGGATGTGCACGCCGTCATCGACCTGAACGGTTCCAACCCGCACGAGAAGACATTCGATATGGAGCCAAAGCGAATCCGAGTGCCACGGAATGTGGAAATCATTCAGGTGATTCCGAGCCAGGTGCGGATCAGCTTTGACCTTCGCGCCACGAAGCGGGTGGAAGTCCGGCCCAGGGTAGTGGGGGCATCGGCGCCGGGGTTCCGGATGCAGAACGTGAAGGTGGAGCCCAGTACGGTGGTGATTGCCGGTCCGCAGAAACGGGTGGATGTGGTGGATTCGGTGATCACCGATCCGGTGGATGCCTCGGGCGTTATGGGTACGGCGACGTTCACCACGCGTGTGTATGTTTCCGATCCGCTGATTCGGCTGGTCAATCCGTTACCCGTACATGTCACAGTAGTAACGGATTCGAAACCCAAAGCGAATCCTTCCGAAGGACAATAGGCGATAATAGTTTTTTCATTCCAGACAAATTGTGGGGCGGCGCATTGTCGCCGGGGGAAGGAATTTATCCATGGCACGAATGTTGTTCGGCACCGACGGGATCCGCGGAGTTGCCGGTGATCCGCCACTCGACCATTCCACCGTATTCGCTGTCGGCGTAGCACTCGGTCGATATCTGGCGAAGGGGCATTCGAATCCCAAGGTCGTGATCGGGCAGGACACGCGTGAATCGAGCGGGTGGATCTCTGATTCCATTACTGCGGGGCTCGAGTCAGCCGGAGTACAGGTGCGTAGCGCAGGCGTGATCACGACGCCCGCCGTGGCGTTCCTTGCACGGCAGGCCTTTGACGCGGGGATCGTTATTTCCGCCTCGCACAATCCCTGGACGGACAACGGCATCAAGGTCTTCGGTCACGACGGATACAAGCTTTCCGACGATGTTGAAGAGCAGATCGAGACCGTCATCTTCGATCTGCTTCACGGGCGCGTTGCCGGCTTTGACCCGAAATCGATTCCCGAGCAGAAAACAACAGAAGCGGCAGTTGCGGCCACGGATCCTGAACTGCTGAAGGATTATGTGAACTGGCTCGCGTCGCAGATCGCGGGCACGAAGTTGTCGCATCTGACTGTGCTGGTGGACTGCGCCAACGGAGCCTCGACTCCAGTAGCGCACGAAGTGTTTCGCGCTTGCGGCCTGAAAGCCGACTTCATGCACGACCGGCCGACGGGAAGGAACATCAACGAAAACTGCGGCGCGTTACATCCTGAGATTGTTGCTTCGCAGATTCGCTCCCACGTGGGCAAATACGATATGGGCATCACGTTCGACGGCGATGCCGACCGTGCGTTGTTCTCCGACCGGAACGGTCATGTAGTGAATGGAGATGCGGTACTGTTGCTCGCGGCGCGCGACATGAAATCCCGCGGCAAACTGAAGGCCGACACTGTTGTTGCCACCACGATGTCGAACATGGGCCTGGAACTCGCACTGCGCCAGTCTGGAGTCAAGATGCTGCGAGCCCCTGTCGGCGACAAGTACGTCCTCGAGGAAATGAACAAGAGCGGTTCCACGCTGGGCGGCGAGCAGTCCGGACACATCATCTTCCGTGACGGCGATGCAACAACCGGCGACGGGATACTCACCGCGCTACGCGTGATTGAAGCCATGACACATGCCGGAAAGGCGCTTCATGAACTGGTCGCAGACCTGAAGGTATTTCCGCAGACCATCAAGAATGTGCGCGTGAAAGAGAAGAAGCCGCTGGACACGATTTCCGAAGTGGTGACGGCGATGAAGCAGGGCGAGTCTGAACTCGACGGCAACGGGCGCATTGTAGTCCGCTATTCGGGGACGGAAGCGCTGGCTCGCGTGATGGTGGAAGCGGAGTCGGAAGAGAAGATGAAGCGCATTACCGAGTCCATTTCCGGGGCGATTCAGAAAGCTATTGGAGTTTAGTGGCGGCGCACATGCGTCGAAACCGGCGAAAATTTCCAAAACTTGCGTGGACAACGTACGCCATCATCGCCGGCTTGGCGGTCCTGTATTTCCTGCTACAAGAAAAGCTGTGGACGGCCGCCTACGCGGCGCTTTCCACGGTGCTCGCCATCCTGGTCGTCCTGGCGATATTCATTCCGCTGCTGTGGTACCTGGTAAATGTGGTGGGAGTGGCATTGTGGCGTGCGCGACGGTTGCGAATGCTCCGCTACCGTCGCGCACTTCGTGACATCAATTACCGAAACGACTGACTACTTCTTTTCTTCCACGAAGAACGGCATGTTTGTGGTTGCCACACTGCCCTTGCCGTCGCGCACCAGAACGAACAAGCGATACGGACCGGGCTTCGCCGGAGCCTTGAACTTTACCGTGTTACCGTTGACGGAAACGACGGCGTCCGAAACAGCCGGTGGAGCTTTCTCGGCGTCGCCGCCCTCGCGAGCGTCACTGGTTTCCTCACGGACTTCCCACGAGTACGCAAGCGGATCGTTGTCAGGATCTTCGGACTTTACCGTTGCCGTGTATTCGGTACCCGGGGCAATTCGCTTTTCCGAAGCATCTGACTGAATTCTCGCGATCGAAGGAGTGCGGTTCGACGGCCATTTACCCGTCCACTCGTAGCTCAGCATATCTACGGCTTCGGTCTTACTGACTTTCGAGTCGGTGCCGCGAACAGGGAAGTCAAGCTGCGGATTGTCGGGAAGCAGAAGGTTGAACCAGGTGTGCGTGCGCTCCTGCTTGGCGCCCCAGAGAAACGCGTAACTGCCGAATGAGAGAGGGCCGGCATCACGAACGGAATGCCGATAGCTGTCGCGGTAAGTCGCGGCTTTCTCGGAACTGGTCTGCTCAACGGGGACGTCCCAGCTCGTCTTGCGGATCTCCCACCAGCCAATCGGACCGAACTCGGTGGCGATGTAAGGGCGATCGAGTTTCGTGGCCTTCACTTCTTCAAGCAGGTTGGCCATGCCGCCATAGGAATTAATCCCGAGAATGTCCACGTCCGGGCAGTACTTCATAAAGTTGATCAGCTTGATGGAGTTCTTCCCGGACCCGGCGATGACGGTCATGGTGGGATGGTTCGGATCGCGCCGATGAATTTCGCGGGCGATATCGTTCACAGCCTTCCATATCGCCGGGTTATTGCCGTCGCCTTCCATCTCGTTGCCGATACCCCATACCAGGATGGGCGATTCGTTCTTGTACTTCTCGACCTCGGCAATGGCCCTGTCGAACTGCTTCTTTACAGCTGCGGCATCGTCATACTTGAAGCCATGCCGCTCGTGCTCGAGGCCAAGTCCGGCAGCTACGGTGAGGCCAAGATCTTTGGCCTGCTGCAATATCGGACCTTCCTCAAACGACTGCACACTCCAGGTGCGGAATGAGTTTCCGCCGAGTTGTTTCAGGAGATCGAGATGCCCGTCGCCGCCCACGCCTTTGACGTAATACGGCTTGCCGTTGCGCAGCAGTTGCCAGCCATTTTTGGCTTTCATTACCTGTACACGCACGGCTTGTGCGAATGAGAGTGACGAAAAGGAACAGATGAGCAAAAGAATGGTGAGCCGAATGAACATGCGGATATCATCCCACACGCGGCTATGAAATGTAGCTAAACTGTTGCGGTTGAAGATCGAGATAAAACCAAACGATCGCGTTTTTGTGTTGACCGGCGCCGGTGTGAGTGCCGAAAGCGGCATTCCGACGTTCCGCGGCGTCGGCGGTTTGTGGCGCGGATATCGCATCGAACAAGTTGCTTCTCCCGAGGCATGGGCGGCCGACCGTCGCCTGGTATGGGATTTCTACTCCATGCGCCGACAGGTAGCGGCGCAGGCGAAGCCTAACCCGGCGCACATGGCGCTAGCGGAACTTGAGAGGCGAATCGGTGACCGGTTCACGCTCGTAACGCAGAACGTCGACAATCTGCACGAGCAGGCAGGATCGCAGCGGGTAATCCACATGCACGGAGAGCTTTTCAAAAGCCGCTGTGACCGCTGTAGCAGAGAACCGTTCCCTGACACGAATCTTTACGAACAACCCGTCGAACTGCCGCGATGCGATTGCGGCGGATACGTGCGCCCGCATATCTGCTGGTTCGGCGAAATGCCGTTCGATATGGACCAGATCTATGCCGAACTGGCTACGGCCAGTGTGTTCGTTTGCATTGGCAGTTCGGGAGTGGTCTATCCCGCGGCAGGATTCGTGAAGGCGGTTCCCACGAGCACGCGCACTTACTACATCGGCCCTGAAGCTCCGGAGAACGTCGGTTTGTTTGATGAGGTGCTGGAAGGAAAGGCGGGAGAGGTCGTCCCGCTGGCCTTGCGGTAATCAAACGCTTCCTCCGGTGGCCCCTGCGTTTCGGTGGGAATCATCGCCGTGCTGCCATAAGGTCACGGGGAGGCCTAACAGGACAGGCGTTCCGGTTGCGGGCCTGGATTTTCTTGGCCGCCGACTCTGCCTCGTGTTCGTCTTTGGTGCCGCACACGATGTGCCCGAGTTCGTGTGCCACCACCCACCTTAAGCGATCGATCCCCGTGCGCGACGAGTAGGACTGCAGATGCTCATCGAGGCGGGTGTCGAACAGGACAAACCCGCAATGAATGTAAGTTGACTGAATGCCCAGGCTTGAGAAAGCCGGCGTAGTCGGGCTGATGCCAAACGACGTGGCAACCGCCTCCCATTTTTCGGCCGGAACAATTACCCAGCGCCAGCCGGGAAGTCCCGGAGAGAGTTGCTGGATTGCAACAGTCAGTGAACCCTTCGCGAGCTCACATGCGGTGGGCGTAAAGCCGTCGCCGCAACGGATCTCAAGCTCTTGCGCGTGACCGGAACCCGCCAGGCAAACCAATGTGGTCAAAATGAGCAGTAAGGAACGCATGCACCCCACCTGCCTCGTGTCGAGGTGGGGCGAAGATGAGGCGCGCGGGACGACATAGAAATGGAGCGGCCATTAACCGCCACGAAAATCCAAATATCGGTGCAAGTTGTAGAAAAGTAAGGGACGGCAACAATTTGTGAATTAACGTTTCTCGTGCTCGCCCGTCTGAAGTGTGAGAGGATGCGTTCAACGTGGGGTGATTTGTGGCTTCGTCAGAGTTAATGTATGGGTCGCGTCGGGTGCGATTCGGGATCTTCGAGTTGGACCTGCAAACGGGCGAACTTCGCAAAGCGGGCGTCCGCCTTCCTTTACAAGAGCAGCCGTTCAAGGTGTTGGCGATGTTGCTGGAGCGTCCGGGTGAACTTGTGACCCGGGACGAACTGAAGCAGCAGCTCTGGCCTGAGGCCGAGTTCGGTGACTTCGACCAGGGACTGAACGTTGCCATAAAGAAGATACGCACTGCACTGGGGGACTCCGCTGACAGCCCCCGGTTCGTCGAGACCCTGTCGCGCCGAGGGTACAGGTTCATAGCGCCCGTCACTGCCGACCACGTTGGACCGACTTTAGCTCCGCCACTTCCCGCGAGTCCGAAGGTCCTCAGGCGATTGCCGACCAAGGCCATCGTGGCAGGGGTTGTGCTTATGGTGATTGCGCTTGGCGCATGGTCGGTTAAAAGAAAGCCGCGAGAGTATTCGCTGGGAATTTTCGGTGTTGCGCCGAATTTCCGACTGACGCCGCTTACGAGCTCGATGGGCTGCGAGTTCGATCCGCAGTTTTCCCCCGACGGTAAGCAGATTGCTTACGTCTGGTCGCCCAGCCCGACTGTGCCTCCCGGCATTTACCTGAAGGTAGTAGGGGCGGGGAGTCCCGTAGCGTTGTTGCCTTCCAAGAAGGGTGTGGTGCACATCTTACCGGCGTGGTCCCCGGACGGAAGATACATCGCTTGTGTGCGCGGAGTGAAACAAGAGGGCTCCGAACTCCGTAACGTAAAGCGGACCATCACGGAACAGCTACTTGATGAAGAGGAAAATCGTAAGCCGGATGTAGGGGTGTATGTAATTCCGGCGATCGGTGGGGAAGAGAGAAAGCTGTTTGATGCTCCTCTGATCCTGGATCTGAAGTGGGCCCCGGACGGCCAATGGTTTCTGATCGGTCGCCGCCTGGTGAAAGAGGGGCCGGCCAGCCTCTGGCGTTACTCAATGGACGGAACGCCACAGAAGCAACTTACTTTTCCGCCGGAGGGATTCAACGGCGATACGCTGCCTACGTTCTCACCAGACGGTAAGCTGATCGCGTTTTCGCGGAACTTCAGTTCGGGCGGCTCCGACGTTTTCGTCATACCCGCGAGCGGAGGCGAGGCGCGGCGCATTACCCACGACGGCCAGCATGTTCGCGGACTGAGCTTCAGCGACGACGGCAAGGAAATCATCTATTCCTCGGCGCGTGAAGGAAGTGCGCGCACCGCGCTTTGGCGAATTGCGGTCGAGGGCGGCACGCCGAAGCGACTTCCGTTTGGTAACGACAACGTCGTCAGCCCAATCATGGCGGGGACTGGCGATCACCTGGCGTATGTGCATATTTCACAGTCGGCGAAGATATATGCCTTCGAAATCGACAAGCCGGGAATCGCTCACAGAGAGGATGCGACGGATGGCGTGCCCGTGATCTCGTCGCGGCTTATGCAAGTGGGGCCGCAGTACTCACCCGATGGCACTCGAGTCGCCTTTGCGTCTACACGGTCTGGGCCGTGGGAGATCTGGGTGTCGAACCCCGATGGCAGTAACGCGATCCAGTTGACTAACTTTGGCGACAGGCAGACGGGCACTCCTCGCTGGTCCCCTGATGGGAAGTTCATCGCATTCGATGCACGACCGGAACAGCACTCGGACATTTACGTGATCGATAGCCAGGGAGGTACTCCGAGAAGAATCACGGCGAGCAACTTCGATAATGTCGTGCCGAGCTTCTCCCGCGACGGCCAATGGATTTACTACAGTTCGAACGCAAGCCGCAGGTGGGAGCTTTGGAAGACGCGTGTGGATGGAACCGGACAGCCGATCCAACTGACAAAAAACGGCGGATTTTCCGGCTTTGAGTCAGTGGACGGGAGTACCGTTTACTACGTGAAGTGGGATAAACTCGGAATCTTCTCCATGCCGGCAGCGGGCGGGCCGGAAACGCTGGTGACGATCGAACTGTTCGCCAAATTGTGGGGATGCTGGTCGTTGCAGAAGAACGGGATTTACTTCATTCGTCCGGAACTTAAGAATGATGATGAGCGTGTGTTCCCGGCGCTGGCTTTCTACGACTTCGCGACCAAAGAGATCAGGAACGTGCGCGCACTGCCGGACGCGCCGAATCCGGGGCCAAGTCTCGCCATTTCCCCAGATCAGAAAACTATGCTGTACACCATGGCGGACGTCGGTGGTAGCGAGATTATGCTGGTGGAGAATTTCCGGTAGCTACTTTTTAGTGCGCTGAAGTTCGCGGTAGGCTTCGCTTTTCGAGACGCCCATCTCGCGCGCGACGCGTTTCAGCGCATCTTTTTCGTCCAGGGATTCGTCGCGCATGTAACGCTCCACCAACTGGCTGACCGACTCTTTTTTCGGCGCTTCGGGTTCGTTCTCATCTGCCTTGGCGATGAGCAACGTGATCTCGCCCTTCAGTTCGCCTCGCTCTTCGGCGATCCGCAACACATCTTCAACATGTCCGCGAAGGAACTCCTCATGCAGTTTCGTGACTTCGCGAGCGATCACGACGTGCCGCGTGGGTCCCATCACGTCCACGATGTCTTTCAAAGTCTCGATGATCCTATGCGGCGCCTCATAGAAGATGAGAGTGCGTGGCGCATGCTGCATCTCTTCGAGCAACTTTCTCCGTTGGCCCGATTTAGCCGGGAGGAAACCGCTGAACTTGAAACTGTCGCCGGGAAATCCGCTCGCAACGAGCGCCGAAAGGAACGCCGATGCTCCCGGTACCGGCACGACCTTTAGATGATGCCGGATTGCCAAGGTGATCAGGCGATATCCGGGGTCGGAGATCGCCGGCATTCCAGCATCGGTGACGAGCGCAATGCTTTCACCATCTTCGAGGTGGACGATCAGCTCCGGCGCGCGGGTCATCTCGTTGTGCTCGTGATAGCTGACGGTGGGGGTGTGAATCTCGTAATGATTCAGCAGTTTTTGTGTCTGGCGGGTGTCTTCGCAGGCAATGCGGTCCACGTTGCGAAGCACGCGTAGCGCGCGCAGGGTGATGTCTTCCAGATTACCGATGGGAGTGCCGACAATGTATAGCGCGGGATCCAGTCGCTCCTCATTCCGGGAGTTCATGGGCGCAGTGTAGCAGGAAAGCTGTGCGAAAGCTGCGACTCAGAAGTCGCTTGGGACCTCCTTGAATCCCATGAAAGCCGCGTCGTTCTCCGAGATTGTCAGGTTACGGATGGTGGCATTCCGGTGGTCACGAAGATCGGCAAGCGCCTGGTCAAGAAGATCGGGGCGGAGAGCGATGTCCTGCGATAGAAACTGGATAAGACTAGTTTCATCGAAGGTACGGCCATACGACTTGCCGCCATCATTAAAAGTGAACTGATACTGCGGTACGCGGATTCCGGCGGAGTCGCTTACAACGCCGAGCGAGATGATGTGAGCAAATCCAGTGGGCATACTGGATTCGATGAGAAGCGCAAAGGGGCGGTTTACTCGCCCAGCAGCCCACCGACAGGCCGGAGCACCTCGATATGGTCGCAGATGATCTTGATAGCAGCCGTAAGCGGAATCGCCAGTACCAGTCCGACCGCGCCCCAAATCCAGCCCCAGAAAAGCAGGGCAACGGTTACGGCGAGCGGGTTCAATTGCAGGCGGCTGCCGAGGAATTTCGGATAGAGCACATTCAGTGCAAACAAATGCAGTCCCACCACGGTGAGCACAATGATGAGAAAGCCGGTGGAGTGGATCTCGCCGACTCCCGCCAGCAGGGGAGGCACGGCCGCGAGCGGAACACCGAGATACGGCACCAGGCTGAGGAATCCACTGATGAACCCGACGAAATAGAAGTAGGGCAGGCCCATCAAACCGAAGACTGCCGTACTGATGGCCCCGATGAATATTCCGACCAGGAAATTGCCGACTATGAACCCGCGAATCATTTCTGTGATCGCGCCGAGAGTGGCATACGCGGTACTTCGGTTCTCAGTCGCAAACAGCAGCACCGTGTGCTTGCGGGAGTGCTCCTTCCAGGTCAGCATAAAGTACGCGAGAAAAGGAATGAACGAAGCTGCGAACACCATTTCCGTGGCAGTGCCGAGATTCGAAAACAGCTTATCGGTCCAGCTTGACTGCTGTTGGACTTTGATTGTTCCTTTTTCAGCGTTGTCCTTCGGCAGCACTTCCTCGGTACTCTTCTGAATCGTCTGCGCCTGTTGACGGTACTTGCCGACGACCCGGCCGATTTCCGATGAATACCGCGGCATTTGCTGTGCAAAGTCGACTGCCTTGTTGTATGAGAAGTAGCCAATCACGTAAAGAGCGGCACAGAAAATCGTGACGGCGATCAGGGCCGAAACGCTCCGCGGAAGGCGCATGCGCTCGAAGAGTCGGGTGAGCGGTTCCAGCACGAATGCCAGCAGCAACGCAATGGATATGGTGATGAAGACAATCTGCGCGAAATACATCGCTGCAAGCACTGCGATGACGACCATCGTGGTGTTTGCGGCCGAATTTTGGCGAATCAGTCCCGGCAGCGTTGTGGGCTTCGCCTCGGAGTTGGGAGCTTCTTTGGGAGCACGCGGTTCGAAGTCGAGAGGGTTCGCTGCCATAGATTCGTCCCATATAGGATGAGCGCCCCCTATAATTGCGCTGTGTCAGAGCGGAACAACCAGCAAGAGAATTCCCAGACAACCCGTATCATGGGGCTGGACGTGGGCACCAGGCGGATCGGGATCGCCGTTTCGGACCTGCTGGGTATTACCGCACAAGGCATTGAGACGCTGGAGCGCCGGAATAAGCGCTTTGACCTTCAGTACCTTCGCCGGGTGATCCGCGATTACAACGTTGCCGAGATCGTCGTTGGACTTCCGCGCCGCCTCAGCGGATCCGACAGTGCCCAGACGGAGAAGGTGCAGGCATTCGCTGAGGAATTGCGCCAGAAATTCGAGTTACCCGTGCATATGTGGGATGAGCGGCTCACGTCCGCTGAAGCAAATCGGTTGCTCCGCGAAACTGAGTTGAGCATCGAAAAAAGAGCCGCCGCCGTGGACAGGATGGCAGCGGTCCTCATCCTGCAGGGATTTATGGATGCAAGAGGAAACGCGACATAAAGAAAGAAACAGGAAAGAAATACAGCAAGCGGGATGAAAAGACTCTTCAAGTTCGTTTTTGTGGTGGTTCTGATCGCCGGCGTGTGGCTAGGGTGGACCTTGCTGGTGCCGACGCGTCCAGCGCAGCCGAAATTCGTGATGCTCATGCCAGGTTGGTCCACCCGGCACATCGCGCGTGAACTCAAAGCAAACGGTGTCATCCGGAGCGAGACAGCGTTTCTGCTGTATCACTTCGGCGTAAAACCGAAATCGCTAAAGGCGGGAGAGTACAAGTTCGAGAACTCCGCATCGGCGATGCAGGTGCATGAGCGACTGGTGCGCGGCGAGATCTTTGTCCATACGGTGACGGTCCCGGAAGGCTTCAACATGTTCGAGATCGGCCGAGTGATACAAGCGGCCGGCTTGGGAAAAGAAAGCGACTTCGTCGATGCTGCGAAGAAACAAGTGTCATTGATTCGCGACCTGGATCCAGAGGCAACATCGCTCGAGGGTTATCTGTTCCCGGATACCTACGGGTTTACTCGCACCCAAAGCATGCAGGACATGGTTGCGATTATGGTCCGGCGCTTCAAGCAGGAAGCGAAAGCGATTGGACTCAGCTCCGACGTGCATCGGGTTGTGACGCTGGCGTCCATCGTGGAGAAAGAAACAGCGGCGCCTGACGAGCGTCCGATGGTGGCAAGCGTCTACCAGAACCGGCTGAAACTCGGCATGCCGCTGGCAGCGGACCCGAGCGTCATCTACGCGGCACTGCTCGCGGGACGCTATCGTGGAACCATCTACCAGTCGGATCTGCAATTCGATTCGCCATACAATACGTATCGCAGAGCGGGACTTCCACCAGGGCCGATCGCAAATCCGGGTCGGGCATCGCTCGAAGCGGCCATGAAGCCCGCCGAGAGCAACTATCTTTTCTTTGTCAGCGACAACAACGGACGGCACCGGTTTGCCCGTAACTTCGAGGAGCATTCCCGTAATGTCGTGTCGTACCGCCGGGCCGTAGCTGCTGCAAACCGTTAGCCCCGAGTGGACATATACTAGACGTTTGGAATCTAACTGCTGGACTTACTTTTCATGCTCATGAATTTGCGGAAGACATATTGGCTCGCACTCATACTGTTCGTGATATCCGTCTCCAGCGGCTGTCTTTTCCGGTCTCACAAGGTGCCTGTCCGGACCACAGTTACATCTGTCCGCACAGCTACTCTGGACGAACTCGTCGACACCATTAACGCCCAGGGCAAAGCCGTGCAGACGCTGAACGCGACAGTGGATATCGACACGTCAGTCGGTGGCGCTAAGAAAGGCAAAGTCACCGAATACAAAGAAATCCGCGGCTACATCCTTATGCGGAAGCCTGCGCAGTTACGCATGATCGGTTTATTCCCGGTGGTGCGGAACCGTGCGTTCGACATGGTTAGCAACGCGCAGGGCTTCAAACTCTCGATTCCGCCGAAGGATAAGTTCATTGTCGGGCCGCCGGATGTGACCACGCCTTCCAAGAATGCGCTGGAGAACTTGCGTCCGAACGTGATCTACGACGCCTTAATGCAGCACGAACTCGATCCGCAGCAGGACATCGCGGTGCTTGAGCACAGTGCGGAAACCATGACGGATACCAACACCAAGAACGAAGTGGCGTTCCCGACTTATGTTGTGGACGTCATTAGCAAGGGTGACAAGGGTTGGTATCTTTCCCGGAAGGTTATCTTCAGCCGGCTCGATCTTTTGCCCAAACGCCAGTTGATCTACGACAAAACGGGGAACCTCGCAACCGAAGCAAGATACGATGATTATCAGGACTTTAACGGAACAAAGTTCCCAACCTCGATTACGATCGTCCGCCCGGCAGAGGAGTATACGATCGGCCTCAAGTTGCTGAAGCTCACCTTGAACGAGCCGCTCAAGGACGACCAGTTCGTGCTGACCCAGCCACCGGGCTCGCAACTGGTGCAGCTTGGAACGAATCGCAACACAGCCAGCGCGGTTACAGCAGGGGATTCCGAAAAGAAGTAGAGCAGCAGCTCTGATTTCCTCAGAACTGTGGAAAAACCTGTGGAGAAAAAGTCGCCTATTTCCGAATTAGCCTCTTTTTCTTAGAGCTTGGAGCACATTGCACCACGATTAAGCATCACCGATCTACTTCAATCACAATGGCTTGTGAGCTATTAACCAGAGTTGCAATTCTGCGGGGATCACTGCACGGCTGTTTACCGTCAGTTTGACGTTTTGCACACCTAGACACTCTTAGCCCCTATGGATTGCACAACTTTAGGGCATTGGATCGGGTGATTTACCTATGGTGTAATTTCACAGCTGGGGGAGAATTAACTAAGGTCCAAAAACAGTGTCTTCCACTCCCAAGGAAATCATTCTGGTCTGGGACGACGATCCCAGCGGTGCCCCCATCCGGATTGCGGTACTTGAGCACTCCGGCTATCAGGTCCTCAGTGCTTTCGACGCTGCCGATGTAAAGGCGGCGCTTAGTGCTCGCAACGACATACGCGCCATCATCGTAGCTACTTCGAAAACGGTCGAGAAGACCTACGAGACCTGCGCCGAGATCAAGGCCGCGGGCGGTCCGCCCATCATGTTGCTGGGTCACTCCAACTGGCATCCGAACTGGGGCCGCAAGTTCTTCGACGTACACGTCCAGAAGCTGGACGGACCGCCTCATTGGACTCGGGAACTACGGCACATGATCGAAAACCACGCGGCTTACTTGCGGGCTTCTTCGCGGAACATTCTCAACGTGGACGACAACGAAGTGCAGCGTTACGCCGTGTCCAGAATCCTCCAGAACGGCGGATATAAAGTCATGGAAGCCGGCACGGGACGGCAGACGATCGAGCTGGCGGCAAGAAAGCCGGATCTGATTCTGCTCGACATTAATCTTCCAGATATGAGCGGATTCGACGTATGCCGGGTGCTGAAGACGAACCCGAAAACGTCCACGATTCCGGTCGTTCACCTCTCGGCGACTTTCACCAAGCCTGAGGCTCGCGACAGAGGACTTAAGAACGGCGCCGACGAGTACCTGTTCCAGCCCATCGGCCCGGAAAAACTCCTGAAGACTCTGGATTCGGTACTCGAGCGTCCGCGCGCTTAACTCTCTTCGCCAACCTTCAAGAGGGCGAGGAAGGCTTCCTGTGGGATGTCCACTTTGCCGATGCGCTTCATGCGCTTCTTGCCCTCTTTCTGCTTTTCCAGCAGCTTACGCTTACGCGAGATGTCGCCGCCGTAGCACTTGGCAAGAACGTTTTTGCGAATGGCCGCGACGGTTTCTCGCGAAATGATCTTTGCTCCGACAGCCGCCTGGATTGGTACCTCAAACATCTGACGCGGAATGAGTTCGCGCATTTTGGATACCAAGGCACGCCCGCGTTCGTAGGCGAAATCCTTGTGAACGATCAGTGAAAGCGCATCCACCGGATCGCCGGCGACAAGAATGTCCATCTTCACCATCGGCGACTCCCACGTGCCGGCAAGGTGATAGTCCAGCGAGGCGTATCCGCGCGAAACAGTCTTCAGCCGATCGTAGAAGTCGAGCACGACTTCATTGAGAGGAAGTTCGTAGCTCAGCATCACCCGCGTCGGGCTCACATATTCGAAATTCTTCTGCCGTCCGCGCTTGTCTTCCACCAGTTTCAGGATGCCGCCGACGTACTCCTCATTCGTCAAAATCGTTGCCAGGATCACCGGCTCCTCGATTTTGGCGATTTCACCCGTTGGCGGCCATTTCGACGGGTTGTCGACGTCCAAAACCTCACCGTCGGTCTTGGTGATGTGATAGCGGACGCTGGGCGCGGTGGTGATCAAGTCGAGGTTGTACTCGCGCTCCAGCCGCTCCTGGATGATCTCCATGTGAAGCAGGCCGAGGAAGCCGCATCGGAAGCCAAACCCCAGGGCAGCCGAACTTTCAGGTTCGAAGAAGAACGACGAATCGTTAAGCCGAAGCTTTTCGAGCGCGTCGCGTAGGATGGTGTGCTCGTGCGCGTCCACCGTGTATAGGCCCGCAAACACCATCGGCTTCAGTTCTTCAAAGCCGGGCAGTGCCTCAATCGCCGGGCGCTCATCGTCCGTGATCGTGTCGCCGATCTGGGTATCGGAAACCGTCTTGATGTTGGCGATCAGGAACCCGACCTCACCGGCCTCGAGTTTGTCGATGGGAACGGGCTTCGGCGTCAGCACGCCAAGCGCCTCCACTTGAAAGACCTTGCCGTTCGACCACAGGCGGATCTTCTGTCCCATCTCGAGCGTGCCTTGCATGACGCGAGTCAGCACGATCACGCCACGGTAGGGGTCGAACCAGGAGTCGAAGATGAGTGCCTGTAACTGATTTTCAGGCTCGCCTTTTGGCGGAGGCACGCGCTTTACGATCGCCTCCAGAACCTCCGGCACGCCGATCCCCGTCTTGGCGCTGATCGGCAGCGCATCATGGGCGTCCAGTCCGACCGCGCTCTCGATCATTTCCTTGGTGCGTTCGATATCGGCGCTGGGCAGGTCGATCTTGTTGATGACCGGGATGATCTCCAGTCCGTGATTGATCGCCAGATAAGCATTGGCCAGTGTCTGAGCTTCGACGCCTTGAGAGGCGTCAACGACGAGTAGCGCGCCTTCACACGAGGCCAGCGACCGGGAAACTTCGTACGAGAAGTCCACGTGGCCGGGAGTGTCGATCAAGTTGAGCTGGTAGGTTTTGCCGTCCTGCGCCTGGTAATTCATGCGCACGCAGTGCGCCTTGATGGTGATGCCGCGCTCGCGCTCAAGATCCATGGCGTCGAGCACCTGTTCCTGCATCTCCCGGGCGGACAATGCCCCCGTAAGCTCAAGCAGACGGTCGGAGAGCGTGCTCTTGCCGTGGTCGATATGAGCAATAATGGCGAAATTACGAATAAAAGCGCGGTCCATCTTGTACTTCGATTCTAACAGGTGAAGGCCTTTCCCACTCGCGGCCGACGCCAGTGCAAGCTGCTCATTTAAGATTCCAACTATGCACTTGATCCTCGCCTCTTCGTCGCCGCGACGACAGGAACTGTTACGCCGCGCGAACCTCGAATTTACCGTTCAGCCGTCAGATATTCCGGAAGATCTGCGTCCCGGAGAATCGCCGCGCGACTTCGCCGAGCGGCTCGCGTTCGAAAAGGCTAATGCGATCTTTCAAACGAACCGGGCTGACGGGACCGTCGTTCTTGGCGCCGACACCATTGTGGTGGTTGACAACGAAGTTCTGGGGAAGCCGACAAATGCAACCGACGCCCGTCGAATGCTGAAGATGATTTCCGGACGCGCGCATCAGGTAATGACCGGAGTGTGCCTGTTGGGTAAAGGCATCCACGATGTGCGGTTGGAAACAACCGTGGTACACGTCATCCGTATCCCCGAGCAGGAGATCGAAGATTACATTGCGCACGGCGAGCCGATGGACAAGGCCGGAGCATACGCGATTCAAGGGATTGCATCGCGCTGGATCCCCCGAGTCGACGGGTGTTTTTTCAACGTGGTCGGGCTGCCCGTCCCACTCGTTTATGGAATGCTCCGCGATCACAAGCTTCTGTAAAGTCGGGCCCTATAACGGATCTACTCAGTCGCGGGCACCAATTTCCAGACCTCTGGTAAAAAGTACATCGGCGGCCTTAAGCAGCTATGCGTAACCCCTTGCCTGTCAATAATTCTGAGTGGCCTTTCGACTGCACCTTTGTACTGCGCCGGGTACCCGGTCGCCGAAACTGGCGAACCAAAGAGCGGAGGTCCCCCGATTGGCCGCTGACAATCCTCAACTCCTGCTGGTTGACGACGACGTACAGTGTCTCTCCGTGCGCCGTATGTTGTTTGAAGCTTTCAAATTCCGGGTGGTCACCTGCACGAATCCCAAACAGGCACTTCGCCTCTATAAGCTCCAGCACTTTGACGCCGCCGTGATCGACTTCCAAATGCCCGAAATGAATGGCGGGGAGCTGGCCAAGGCGATGAAGGAAACTCACCCGGGCACGCCGGTCGTGATCCTATCCGGGCTCCCCTATCTGCCTGAAGACACACCGGTTTTCTATGACCGCTTCTATTGCAAGACAGAACCGGGATTCAAGATTGTGAAGGAAGTCCAGGGGTTGGTCGAAAATTCCGATCATAATGACGGAAACGGCCACCCCGTGGGCTGGTCTGCCCGCGTGATGGCCGCCGCCGGAATCGTCGTTGGCATGGCGACGGAAGCCGGGAAAAAGGTTCTTCCGTCAACTAAACCGTTGACTGCGTCAAATTTGACCGCATCATAACTTCAAAGACTAACTTTCCTGCTCCGCGCCCCAGCGTCGAGCCGTCTGGTCGGCATAAAGAAGGGCTGCGCAAACTGCCGAGCCCACCAGCAATAAAGCCCCAAGTCCGGGCTCTTTCATTAACAATTTGCCGATTCCGAACAGAGCCATGTAAACCATGCCGCACCCGAGCACCCAGGCGATCAGGTTTCGACCCAGGTCGCGGGTCTGTCGTATTTGCGGCTCGAGTGCCGCAATGGGCTTCCACCCGCGTACATCCGGGCGCACCTTCCGGTAGAACTCGCGCAGGACTTTCTCCGATTCCGGTTGGGTAAAGAGCGTTACAGCCAGCGAGATAACCGTCGTGAAGAGCGTGGTTGTCAGTGCCGACTTCGCGAAAACAACCGGGCCGCTGCCGGTGAAAGGTGCCGAAAGCGTTCCTTGCTCGCCCAGGTACTGCCACCCGCGTAGCGTCAGCGAAACTATCATGGCTGTCGCCATCGCGGAGATTTCGCTCCAGGCATTGATGCGCCACCAGTACCAGCGCAGCAGGTAGATAATGCCGGTGCCTGCGCCGAGTTCGAGGACAAATTCCCAACCGGATTTGATCGAGGTCAGAAGAGCGGCCACGATTGCCGCGCAAATGACGAGAATGACCGTCGAGAGTCTCGACACGTTAACGTAGTGCCGTTCCGAACCATCCCGTTTGACGAACCGGCGATAGAAGTCCGCCACAAGATAGGAGGCGCCCCAGTTCAGCTGAGTCGCAACCGTCGACATGAACGCCGCCAGGAATCCAGCGATGGCAATGCCGCGCCACGCATGAGGCAAATGCTGATTCAGGACGAGCATGTAACCCGATTCGGGATTGGCGCCCGGAGCGGCGAGCTCCGGATGCAGCACGATGACGGCCAGTCCCGTAATGATCCACGGCCAGGGACGCACTGCGTAATGCGCGATGTTGAACCACAACACCGAGAGCAACCCGTTCTTCTCGTCCTTCGCGCTGAAGATGCGCTGTGCGATGTATCCGCCGCCACCCGGCTCCGCTCCCGGGTACCAGAACGCCCACCATTGCACGGCCATGAACACAACGAAGGTGATCACCGGCAACGTCCACAAGGTTTCGACCGTGAAGTCGCGCGAGAAATCCGGGAACAGGGCAACGGGATTGGCTGCTCCGCTTTCCGTTTGCATGGCGCTGAGCTTCGCCAGCATCACGTCCATGCCGCCGATGGCTTTCACGGCGTAGAAGGCTACCGCGATCACGATGCCCATCTTCAGGACGAACTGGAACACGTCGGTCCAGAGCACGCCCCAAAGTCCGCCAAGTGAAACGTAGAATCCGGTGAACGGAATCAGGAAGAAGATACAGATGAACAACGCTGCTTGCTCGCTGACCCCCAGCGAAACGCTGGTGATGCTGACCATCGCCTTGGTCACCCATCCGAGGATGAGGCAGTTCATCAGCAGCCCGAGATAGATGGCGCGGAATCCACGTAAGAACGCCGCCGGCTTTCCGCTGTAGCGCATCTCGGCGAATTGCACATCGGTCAGAAGTCCCGAACGCCGCCACAGGCGAGCGAAAAGGAATACCGTCATCATTCCGGAGAGCAGGAAGCTCCACCAGAGCCAGTTCCCGGCCACGCCCTGCCGGAACACCAGGCCTGTTACCAGCAACGGCGTGTCGGCGGCAAACGTCGTTGCCACCATGGAGGTGCCGGCCAGCCACCAGGACACGTTGCGCCCGGAGACGAAGTATTCATCCACAGACTTACCGGATCGCGATTTGAAATAAAGCCCGAGAAGTAGGGTGATGGCGAGATACGCAACAATGGCAGACCAGTCGAGTACAGTGAAGTTCATATGATTGACCGTGAGTGGCGGCAACAGTGTTCCGAAGAACGGGTGAGGGTGTCAAACTTTTCTGAAGAAATGAAATCGGGCAGGCGAGCGCCTGCCCGGAAGAAAACTACATCAACTTGCCCATGCCCTGGAGAGCGGTGCGGATTTCCATGACTCGATCGCAGTCTGTGGGCGACTCGGTTAGAAACTCAAACCCGTACCGGTACCCGTTGCGATTGCGCACAATCGCACGCGCGCGGATCGGTTGTCCCGTGTATGGGGGAGTGAATTCCACTTCCACCTTTTCATCGAGTTGCAACTCGACCCCAGCCTGTACGGCCAAGCCACCTTCGTTCAGTTCGTTGCCTCGACCGTCGATGATCCGGGTCTTGTCCTCGGTCTGTACGACCACCCGTACAGGGACGTCGAGTTTGAACCTGCGGAACCTGCGCGTATTCAAAATGTGCGCTTCCGTCACCACTGTTTCCGTTGCCATATTCTCCCTTACTTCAATGACTTCTGGTCGGATAAATTTCTTGGCGTCTTTTGGTTCAGTACCGACACCAGGAGTTGCCCTGCTGCCGGTGTTCCGACCTTGCGGTCGCGAATGATGTCCGTGGCGCTCAACTCGCGGCCGTAAAGATTTTCGTTAGCACCACCATCCGAGCGCAGGGTGCTGCCTTCCAGCGATACGCCCGCAAACAGTCCGCGCGCACGCGAATACGAAAGCACCTCAGCCTTCATGACTACGTCGGTGGCCGCCTGTGCGCTACGCCCCTTCGGTCCGGCTGCGGCAGCGGCATCGGCACCAAGTTTCACTTTGCTGCTCAGCAATGACCTGGCGCCCTTCGGATTCATCACCAGCAGAACGAAATCAGTTTCCTGTCCACCCAATTGGAGTCCGATATTGGCGCCTTCGAGAGCGTACATTGCCGGAGGGCCCCAGGACCCCGTGAAGTTTGCACCCGAGCGGCAGATCATCACGCCACGGCCGAAGCTTCCGCCCAATCCGATGGCGAATTTCTTCACGCCAGGCAGCACGACCACACACTCGGCTTTGTCGAGCAGTTCTTTGGGAATGTTGTCGGGAATATCGAGGATCTCTTTGAGGACTTGCCCTGCGGATTGCAGGCGTTCTTTCTCTTTGTCGCCCTTCTCGGCGAAGGA
The DNA here is from genome assembly GCA_035561515.1 of Terriglobales bacterium. NCBI lineage: Bacteria > Pseudomonadati > Acidobacteriota > Terriglobia > Terriglobales > Terriglobales bacterium. Next base: position 53,645 of record DATMXP010000031.1, read on the forward strand.
ACTAGCAACGAGTGACACTACGACGGTTGCAACTAAGAACCAACGTTTCACGGTACTACCTCCTACCAGCAGCCCTGTTTTATCAGAAAAACGAGAAACACGGGGCCATGACGGCCCCGTGCGGTTTGAGCAGCGCGCAAAACCTAGTCGTTGCCGCCACCGGGTTCGCTTCCGGCGACGTGCCGATTGCGTTCATAGTTTACCGTCATCACACCGTCGAAGGTGGTTCCGGCGAACACTCGATCATTGGTTAACGCAATACTGCGAACCGGTACGCCAGCATTGAATACCGACCGCCAGTTGCGTCCATCGTTGCTTACGAGCACTCGGTTCGCCTCGCGCGTAATGGCGATCATCGAACTCGAGCGCCGGTCAAAATCCAGCGATGCCACCTTTTCCTGCGGCAGTTCGCGGGCTTTTTCCCATCCGTCCGAAACCTGACGATATACGCCGTTCGGAGAGTTGAGCCACACGAAACCATTCGCATCCAGGGTCATGCCGCTGATGAAAGAGACCAGTGGGATACGAACCTGCTGCCACGAGGTCCCGTTCGTCGACGCATACACCTTATTGTTGGTAGCCGCCGCCGTGATTCCGCCCTGCGACTTCACCGCGATGAAACGGTCTTTCGCGATGCCGGCGACTGGCGTCCACGTTGCGCCACGGTTCTTGCTCGAGAACAGTCCGTTCGAAGTTGCGATGTACCAGACATTTCCGTTCAGGTCCATGTCCGCCACGCGGATTTTCTCGGCTACACGGGCCGGAACAACCTTCATCCAGAGCTTGCTCTTCGCGCTGTACTTGAAGAGGCCGCCATTCGTGGCTGCATACAGATTGCCCTGATCGTCCTGGCGAACCTGGAACACATCATTTCCGCCAAGACCGGAGCTGATCTGCTGCCAGCGGTTGCCGCCGTCTTCCGACACAAACACGCCACCCGCTTCACGATCATTCAACGTGCCCGCGTAAAGACGGTTGGGTGATTTCTGGTCAACCAGGACAGTGGCGACCTGGCGGTGAGAGTATCCACGGTTCGAGGCTGCGAAGGTCTTTGCGCCGTCCTTGCTCATCAGGACGCCGGTGCGGTCCGTCGCCAGCAGCACCATGTTCGGATCGCTGGCGTTCAGCAGAACGTCATTGATGATCACCTTGTCAGAGGTGACGCGTTTCCAGGTCTGGCCGAGGTCGGTGGTGCGCCACAAGCCTTCTGTGGTTCCTGCATAAACGATCTTCGGGTTGTTGGGATCCTGCTTCAGGACACGCGTACGGCGCGACGAGAAGGGAATGCCCGGGACCTTCTGGAAAATTTCGCCGGCGGTCTGGCTCTTGTAGATGCCGGAGCAGGCGCTCGCAAAAACGACGTTCGGTTCGTTCGGGTCCACGATGATCGAGAACACATCGGAGTCGTCGATCATGCCGCGGTTAATCAGCTTCCAGTTCTTGCCGCCGTCCTGCGTCTTCCAAGCCAGGTGCCAGGTGCCGGCGTAAACGGTGTTGGGATCTTTCGGATCGATGGCGATCGATTCGATGTTGCGGATGTCTTTGTGTCCCGCGGGCGAGATCAGCTTCCAGGAATCGCCGCGGTCGTCGCTGCGGTAAACGCCATCCAGCGTCCCAGCGACGAGAACTTTCGAATTGGAATGCGCCATACCCAGCGCACGAATCGACTTGCCCTTTATGCCCGGGAGGGAAGCCCAGCTTTTGCCACCATCACGCGAACGGAACAGTTCGCCCGTGTGACCTTCGATGCTCCATGCGGCCACGTACATGATCTTGCTGTCGGTGGGGTCGATCTCGATGTTGTCGAGGATGTAATCGAAGCCCTCACCAAGGTGAGCGAAAACAGCCCAGGACTGACCACGGTCTTCCGATACATAAAGACGGCCAGAACTGGTGCCGAGGAAAATGCGATTCGGGTTGTCCGGAGCTGCTGCCAGGCGGCGAACGTCGCCACCCTCCGGTCCAGCAATCCGGACATCGGATGCCGCGGCGGCCACCGCGAGCCATCCCATCAGGAAAAACCCAACGACAAGACGAAGCTTGCTCAAACTCAGCATGGAACCTCCTTGTATGGCGAAGAGGCGATTGGGGGGAGGTAAAACTTAACGGTGAAACTTTGCCAGCAGGAGGTAACGAAGGCCAGATTACCTAAGCCGCGTCAGACGAGGGGGCGGGGCATGTCCCTCCGGTTTTGAAGGTACATGGACGATCGGCTGAAAGGCCGGTCTTGACGGGCGGCGCGAAATACCCACACTTCGATGGCAAGGTGAGTTGCTGGGTTGTTAGCGGTGGAGATGCGGACGCCAACCCAATTGAGCCGATATCTTCCGGGCTGCTTCCTTCACCATTTCCGAATAGCGCGGAACCGCCTCTCGCGGCACCTGGTTCACCGTGGCACTGACGCCTATGGCGGCCTCCACCCGGTCGCCCTCGCCGAAGATAGGGGCGCCCAGGCAGCGGACACCCAGGCTGTTCTCTTCGTCATCTATGCCGTAGCCGACTTCGCGCACGTGCTCGAGCTCTTTCATGAAGCGCTGAACGGCCGTAATCGACTTCGGCGTTACCTTCCGCAAACCGCGTTCCTGGGCGATTCGGTGAACCTTTTCTTCCGGCTCATACGCGATCAGCGCCTTGCCCACACCGGTCGTGTGGATCTCCATGCGCTTACCCACCCAGGTGTCCATCTTGATGAAACCGGGCGAATCTACCTTCTCGATGTACACCGCTTCGTCGCCATCAAGGATTGCCAGGTGCACCGTGAGCTGGCTGCGATGCATCAGGTCGCGCATCACCGGCAGGGCAATTTCCCGGACGTCAATTCCTGCCAGCGCGTGCCGGCTCAGGTTCAGGACCTTCAGGCCGAGGTGATACCGGCCATCCTCTCCTCGCCGGACGTAACCATTCTTCTCAAGAGCGCGAAGAATATAGCTGGCGGAGCTCTTCGGAATCTCCAGACGGCGGCTGATGTCCGCGTTCGACATGCCTCCGGAACGCTGCGCCACTGCTTCCAGAATACCCAGGGCGCGCTCCACCGCGGTCGCCGGAGTCTCTTTTTCGGATCTGGTCACCACGGAATCATCGTACATTAGCCTGAATTACTGTTCAACATTTTGAACAACAAAGTTGACCTGCGGGAAACCTGGGCCTATGGTCTGTCCATCATAGTGAATCTGTGTTCAATATATTGAACACACTGCGATTCGCTTCGTGGGGGATGTACATGGCTGTTATCACCGCAATCGACCCGCGCATGAACTGCGCACCGCAGGACTTTGCTCCTGAACGCGACCTGCCGCAAGGTTTCCTGGAATTCTTCGTTCCACTGCATGAGCGCTTCACCACGCGTCAGCAGCAGTTCATTGCGCGCCGCGCTCATTGCCTGGAGCGTTCGCACAATGGCGAACGTCCCGACCATATGCCTGAATCTGACGCGTCAAAGAATTGGAAGATCAAACTTCCCGAATGGTGCCAGGATCAGCGCAACCAGATGACCGGCCCGGCCGACGATGCCGAACTCGTCGTCAAGATGCTCAATTCCGGCGCGCCCGGAGTCATGCTCGACCTCGAAGACTCCACGGCGAATCAGTGGGAAAACATCACGCGCGGCGTCACCAACATCCTCAAAGCGCTCCGTGGCGAGCTCTCGTACTTCGACAAGAAGCGCCAGCGCACCGTTACGATTCAACCGAGCAAGACGGTCATCTTCACGCGTCCGCGCGGCCTCCATATCTCGCAAGCCGGAGTGCTCGACGAGATCACGTCCGCCTCGCTCTTCGACGTCGCCTTGGTCGCTTATCAGGTTGATCCCTCGAAGCTGAAGCATCCCCTCTGCTTCTATATCCCGAAGTCCGAGTCGGCGCAGGAAGCCACCTGGTGGTGCGACGTGTTTCAAGCCATCGCAAAAGCGAAAGGCTTTCCGCGCGATTACATCAAGTGCATGGCGCTGGTGGAATCCCATCCGCTCGCATATCAGATGGAGGAGTTTGCTTACAACCTGCGCGACCACATTCTCGGCCTCAACCTTGGCCGCTGGGATTACATGGCGTCGCTCATCCATTTCAACCTGGACGATCCAAACTGGGTTCTGCCGGATCGCAACACCATCCCGCACGATGTCGCATTCTTTCAGCGCCTGCGCGAACTGATGGTTGAGATATGCCACAAGCACGGCCTGCTCGCGATCGGCGGCATGACCGCTCTTTACCCCAGCCGTGAGGACGCCGAACTTAACTCGCGCGCACTCGCCGTTCTGGAAAAGGACAAGAAGAACGAAGCCAACTGCCTGATGGATGGCGCCTGGACCGGCCATCCCGATCAGAACCAGATCGCAGTGGACCAGTTCCCGTACCCTAACCAACTCAGTCAGCGGCCGAAAAATATCGACCGTCACGTTGACCTTCGCCCGCAGCCAAACGGCGTCGGCAAACACACCGTTGCAGGGACACGTGCCGCGGTGCGAACGGTCATCCGCTATCGCAACGGCGTGCTCAACGGCAGAGGCGCGAGCCTGCTCGATGGCTACATGGAGGACCTCGCCACCGACCGTATTTATCGCCTGATGCTCGCGCAGCGCATGCGCCACACGGGCGAAGTACTTATTCACGACGACTCAGGCAACCCCGTGCAGCACAGCCCAGAATTCATCTCCCGCATCTTCGATGAAGAGCTGGAACGACTTCTGCGTGAGCTGCCCGCAGGAGCGACAGACGAAACGAAAGAGAAATTCCGGGAAGCTCGCCGTATCAGCGAAGAGATGATCCTGAACGGCCAGTTCAACCCGGTGTAGTTGTAGCGCCGGCGACTCGCCGGTTGTCGGGTGGGCATCTTGCCCACGCGCAAAACAGGCCGAACAGAGGTGACCGACTCGTAACAAAGACCGCTACTCGCGCGACGAGAGAGGATCGCAATGTCAAAGAATGGAAAGACCACGATGAACGACTGGAAAACGAACTCACGCTGGGACGGGATCGAGCGTCCGTACACAACCGAAGATGTGGACCGTCTCCGCGGCACTTTAAAGATCGAATACACGCTGGCCCGGCTTGGCGCCGAGCGTCTCTGGGACATGATGCACACCGGGCCTTATGTCGCCGCCCTTGGCGCCCTCACCGGGAACCAGGCCGTGCAGATGGTCTCCGCCGGACTCCAAGCAATCTACGTAAGCGGATGGCAGGTCGCCGCCGACGCGAACCTTTCCGGCCAGACATACCCCGATCAGAGTCTCTACCCAGCCGACAGCGTTCCCTCGCTTTGCAAGCGGATCAACAACGCGCTCATTCGCGCCGATCAGATCCATCACGCCGAAGGTAAGAACGGCGTCAATTGGTTCGTGCCGCTGGTCGCCGACGCTGAGGCCGGTTTCGGTGGGTGCCTCAACGCCTTCGAGTTGATGAAAGGCATGATCGAAGCAGGCGCTGCCTGTGTTCACTTCGAAGACCAGCTCTCTTCGGCGAAGAAGTGCGGTCACCTCGGCGGAAAGGTCCTCGTGCCGACGAACGAGGCCGTACAGAAACTCATCGCTGCTCGTCTTGCAGCCGATGTCATGGGCGTACCCACGCTCATCATGGCCCGCACCGACGCCAACAGCGCACAGCTCATCACCAGCGACATCGACGAGCGCGACCGCCAATTTATCGACAGTCCCGAGCGCACCTCCGAAGGGTTCTACCGATTACGCGGCGGCCTCGAATGCGCCATCGCGCGCGGACTCGCCTACGCGCCTTATGCCGATATGATCTGGTGCGAAACCTCAGAGCCGAACCTCGAGGAAGCGCGCCGCTTCGCCGAAGCCGTCCACGCGCAGTTCCCCAGCAAGATGCTCGCCTACAACTGTTCGCCGTCGTTCAACTGGAAGAAGAAGCTCGACGATCAGACCATCGCAAAATTCCAGTCCGAGCTGGGGAAAATGGGCTACAAGTTCCAGTTTGTGACTCTCGCCGGATTCCACGCTCTCAACCTGAGCGTCTTCGAACTCGCTCGCGCCTACAAAGACAGCGGTATGGCCGCTTACTCGCGCCTCCAGGAGAAGGAGTTCGCACGCGAAGCGAGCCACGGTTATGGCGCGGTGAAGCACCAGCGTTTCGTCGGCACCGGATACTTCGACCAGGTGGCGACGGTTGTTTCCAACGGCGCGTGCTCTACCACGGCATTGCGTGGGTCGACCGAGGAGGAGCAGTTTTCCGAGGTGAAGGCCCCGTTACAGATGCCGCCGGTCAGCGAACGCGAGGGGCTTTCGATGGCAGCTGAGACGTCGCGGTCGGAGCCCGAGCGCATGGCCGGCGACTAGTATCAGTCCTCCTCTATTGGCGCGCTCCGGCGCGCCTTTTTTTTGCTCATTACCGTTTACAAACTGAGTCGACCTGACGTACTATCCCGTGCCATTCGGCCCATCCTCTCGTAATCATGTCAACCCAAACGCTGCCCAGAGTCACCGTCACGACCAGGCGTCGCTTTAGCCTGCTCGACAAGTATTTCTATTTCGGCATGTCCCTGCTGACGATTGTTGTGATCGTCTACGGGTTCAGCTTCACCGTCGAGAAGAACCTTATCCATCCCACTCCAGCCCGTCCGCTGATGCTCTATCTCCACGCGGCGGTGTTCACGGGATGGCTTGGGTTCTTCACGCTTCAATCGTTCCTCGTGCGGATTCGCAACGTCGCTATGCATCGCAGAATCGGTTGGTTCGGCCTTGCATTGGGGATCGCCGTGCTTCTGGTCGGCATATCGACGACCCTCACCATGGTCCGTTTCAATCGCGACGTCATGCACTCCACTTTCGCCGAGTCGTTCATGCTCATCCCGCTGTTCGACATGCTCTGTTTCGGCGTGACGTTCGGACTGGCCATCAAATGGCGCAGACGACCGGAATATCACCGTCGACTGATTCTGGTTGCAACCTGCGCCCTGACCGCTGCCGGTTTCGGACGTTTTCCCGAGGCGATCCTTCCGAAGGAAGTTTTCTATCTCGGTGTGGACTTCCTGATCGTCCTCGGTGTCATGCGCGATCTGCTGGTGGACCGGACTGTCCATCGGGTGTACCGCTACGTGCTTCCTCTGTTCATGGTCGGTCAGACGATTGTCATCATCATCGTTGCCAAAGGCATGCCTTTCTGGCGCGCGATTGCTCATTCCTTGACAACCTGAAGTAGCCGTAAAGTGATTGTCCGCGGGAGCGGGTCCCCTTTATGCTTCCTGCAACTTGCGAGTCGCCATCATCAATGGACCCCGTGCAGCGGACGAGCGCACCCGCCCGTTCCGGCAGGCCATCGACGCCGAATGGACTGACGAAATCGGTCCGGGCCTCGATGCCATTCTCGTCTTTGGTGGCGACGGTACAGTGCATCGACACTTGAGCCGCCTCGCGGGAGCGATGTCTCCGGTTCTCGTCGTCCCGACCGGCAGCGGCAACGACTTCGCATCATCGCTGGGCATCCACAATCCCGGAGACTCGCTTCGCCTCTGGAAAAGGTTCATCGCCGGACAGGGAAGAGTCCACTGGATTGACCTCGGCTACGCCAACAGTGACGGCGACGAGCAGACCCACATCTTCTGCAACGTTGCCAACTTCGGACTCGATTCCGAAATCAATCGCCGAGCGAATGAGCTATCGCCGTTCTGGCGTGCCAACGGCGGATATGTACTATCGCTCTTCCCGGCCTTGCTGCGATACAGGGCACCAGTCATTAAGCTCATCGCCGACGGCCATCTCATTGAGCGTCCGATACTGCTGGCCGTGGCCGCGAATGGCACCCGTTACGGACGCGGTCTGAAAATTGCACCGCATGCCAATATGGAAGACGGCTTCCTCGATCTCTGCTTTGTCCGCGATACGTCGAAGGTCAAAGTAGCCGCGCTTTTCCCATTGGTCTACATCGGAAAGCATCTCAGCCTGAAGGAAGTCGAATACCTGCGCTTCCGGCATCTCCGCATCGAGTGTGAACATGCCCTCGACATTTACGCCGATGGCGAATTCCTCTGCCGTACTCCCGCCGAGATCCGCGCCGTACCGAATGCGCTCCCGGTAATCGCGCCATAGGTTTCCACAGCGGAATCTTCTAAACTCAATGTTTCCTTCCTTATGCCGGCCTATTGCGACGTCGCGCTGCCCGTGCCGCTCGACGCGGTGTTTACCTACCGCGTGGGTGACCACATCCCCGTGGTCGGCGGACGCGTTCTCGTGCCATTCCGGCAGAAGCGCCTTGCTGGCATCGTCGTCGAATTGCACGACCGCGAGCAGGCCATTGAGATCAAGCCCATCATTCAGGTCCTCGACCAACGGCCGGTGCTCGAACCCATCCTGCTCGATCTCGGCAAGTGGATCGCCTCGTATTACATCGCGCCACTCGGGGAAGTGCTGCGCACCATGGTGCCACTTGCGGCAGAAGTACGCTTCGCGCGCATCTACCGGATTACCGATCTCGGACTCACGGCCCTGCACGAATCGGCGACCGTCGGTTCTTCGCGACGCTCGCGTGTCACCCCCGAAGAGCAGATGGAGGAGTACGCCGTTCTCGACTACCTCTCGCAGCGCGAGGAACTGCGCGAACAAACACTGCGTAGCGCCGTGAAGTGCAGCCGCCGAACGCTGGACCGCCTGGTTGCTAAAAAGTGGATTCGGCGCGAAGACGTTTCCGCTGCACGCGATGCCAGTCGCACCGTATCCGTTGCGGTGCTGCACAAACCTGCTACAAGCGCTCAAGGCAAGCAGCGAAAGCTCAACAGCAATCAGCAGCAGGTCCTTGAAGCGCTAGCCGCCAACGAAGGACGTCTCGCCGTCGAGCATCTGCGATCGCTTGGCATTCCGCGTTCCACGATTGAATCGCTCAAATCACGCGGGCTCATCCAGATCGTCGAAGAGCAGGCAGACTTTCACGTTTCAGGCCTCAAGCCCAAGCCGTACGTACATCATGCGAGCTTCACTCCCATGCAGTCGGAAGCCTTCGACAAGATCCGCACTGCCGCGAACGCCAAGAAGTTTTCGGTCAGCTTGCTGCATGGTGTAACCGGTTCAGGAAAAACCGCCGTCTATCTCGCTGCCATGCGCGAGGTACTCGACGCCGGGCGCGCCGCCATCATGCTCGTCCCGGAAATCGGGCTCACTCCGGCAGCCGCCGCGCAACTCCACGACACTTTTGGTGACGAAGTCGCCATCCTTCACTCCGGACTTACCGACGACGAGCGTGCCGAACAGTGGCATCGCATCCGCCGGGGAGAAGCTCGAATCGTCGTCGGAACACGCTCGGCGGTCTTTGCGCCCGTGAACGACCTGGCTTTGATCGTTGTCGACGAAGAACACGACAACTCTTACAAGCAGGAAGAGACGCCACGCTATCACGCGCGCGATGTGGCCATCATGCGCGCCAAAATGTCAAACACCGCCGTTGTACTCGGCTCGGCCACGCCGTCGCTTGAGTCGTACCACAACACCGCGTCGAAGTACCGGCTCATCGCCATGCCACAACGGGTCGAGGAACGTCCGCTGCCGGAAGTAGAACTCGTGGACATGCGCGATGAATTCAAGGAAACCGGATCCGAGCAACTCATCTCGCGTCGCCTGACGGAGGAAATCAGTCAACGTCTTGAGCGCAATGAGCAAGTCATGGTGCTGCTCAATCGTCGCGGGTACTCACCCATCGTGCTCTGCCGCACCTGCGGCAACACCGTTCAGTGCAAGAACTGCGACATCCCCATGACGCACCACAAGTCATCGCGGCGCATCGAGTGCCACTACTGCGGATACATGGAGCGCGTGCCGGAGAAATGCCCGAAGTGCGGCAGCGAATATGTGTATTTCCTCGGCGCGGGTTCGGAAAAACTCGAAGACCATCTTCACGGCTTGTTTCCGCGCGCGCGCATCGCGCGTCTCGATCGAGACACCATCCGCGGACGCCATGACTTCGAACGTGTGCTCTCGGCCATGCACGCCGGGGAAGTTGACCTGATCGTGGGCACGCAGATGATCGCTAAGGGCCACGATTTTCCGGGTGTCACATTGGTGGGCGTGGTCGGCGCCGACACGGCGCTTAAGTTCCCTGACTTCCGTGCGGCGGAACGAACTTTCCAGTTGCTGACTCAGGTTGCCGGACGTGCTGGCCGTGGCAACACACCCGGTCGCGTCGTTCTGCAAACCTTCTTCCCCGATCACTATGCCATCCAGTTCGCGTCGAAGCATGACTATGCCGGCTTCTATGAAAAGGAAATTAACTTCCGCCGTTGGATGAAGTATCCGCCCTTTACCGCGCTCGCTAATGTTCTCATTCGTTCCGACCAACTTGATGACGCGCTCAAGTATTCAGGCTGGATCGGCCATTGGTTTAAGGAGCACGAACCTCCAGCGGTAAAAGTAATGGGACCCGCCCCGGCGCCAATCGTGCGTTTGAAGCGCGATTTCCGCTACCACTTCATCCTGAAGTCAGAGAGCCGCGAGAAGATGAACGGCGCCATTCGCGCCATGCTCGCGTTCGCAAACGAGAAGAAGATTCCGCGCACCAACATCGTGGTCGACGTGGATGCGCAGAATTTGATCTGAAACTGAGGTGGTTTTCCCTAAAACCAGTGTGGCATCGCAAGGGCGTTTCCCGGGAAGGGATTCGGCGTGATTGTCAGGATCATCAGCGCCAGCGCGACCAGGCCTAGCATCCGCCTTCCGGGCGAGAGTGGAGGCCACGGCGATACATTCGGATGACGCATACCGGTGATTCCGAGCAGCACCGCCCAGATCAGCCATCCCGGCCACAGCAACAACCCCATCGGGATCAACGCACCGACAGTCAGGCGCGAGATATGACGATGCAATCGCGGCATCAACGAATAAATGATGTGGCCGCCATCTAGCTGCCCGCCCGGCAAAAGATTCAGCGCCGTCGCGAACATTCCCACCCACGCCGCAATCGCCGTCGGATGCAAGAGCATATGTTCAAGCGGCAGCACGCGCATGCCGTCGCCCATGATCATCCAGTGTGCAATGCGAAAGATCAGCGGGAAGTCCAGCACGATGTCGCCCTGCACGATTACCGGAGGCGCAGGTTTCGACATCATCAGCGAGAACATCAGCACGAAGCTTGCGACGATAAATCCGGCAATGGGTCCCGCAATCCCGATATCAAATAGCGCCGTCCGGGTTCGGATGGGCGACTTAATCCGGATGAATGCGCCCATCGTTCCGATCAGCGTCGGTGCCGGAATGAAAAAGGGCAACGTCGCGTACACGCCATAGCGCAGGCACATCACGTAATGCCCCATCTCGTGTGCGAGAAGGATCGTCATCAGCGTGAGCGAAAAGGGAAGTCCCAGCAGGATGCGTGCCGGATGCTCCAGGATGAACCCGATTGGGAACAGTGGAATTGTGTCATCGGCCAGCGAGAAAATCGGTAACCCGTGGAGGAAGTTAGTCTCCAGCCGTGTTCCCACCATCATCGTGGTGAAGAAGGTTGTCAGCAGCAACAGCGCGTGGAGCCAGTATTTCTGCCGCGATCGAGAGACGACCGCCACGTCATACGTTCGTGGGTCAAATTCCAAACGGGGAATGGGCGGCGTGTAGTCGGACATCGTTAAGGATGAATTTTCAGGATATCAGGCAACGGCGTAGTTGCGCCTGCCACACGCCCCCAGTGTAGAGACAGCTCCCCGCGCCGAAAGGTTAGATGCACGCCGGCTATTCGATGGTCTGCAACTCTTTGCCGGGCTTAAAACGCACGGCCTTTCCCGGAGGAATGCTGACTTCCGCGCCAGTCCTGGGATTTCGCCCGATGCCGGTCTTCCGTGGACGCACGTTGAACACACCGAATCCGCGCAACTCAATGCGGTCGCCCTGTGACAGGGCTTTCTTCATGCTCTCGAACACAGTTTCCACGGCCAGCTCGGCCTTGGTTTTCGTGATGCCGGTTTTATTTACGACCTCGTTGATGATGTCCAGCTTAATCACAAGCAACTCCCGTGGAACATAGTTCAAAGCACCGGGAAGATTTCCAGAGGATGGAGTCTCTCCCGTAAGCTGCTGATATTAAAGGGCTGAACGGCCATTGTCAACGGTGGCCTTGCGCCCGTAAGATGCTGTCACTTCCGGGTAAACAATCCGCCTAAAACAACACGGCCCGAGGCCGACCCATATTTAAAGGAGAAGAATGGCTATCAAGAGTGACCACTGGATTCGCCGTATGTCGCTGGAACACGACATGATCAACCCCTTTTCGGAAAAGCAGGTGCGGCAAGGTGTTGTTTCGTATGGCCTTTCTTCTTATGGATACGACCTCCGGGTCGCCGACGAGTTCAAGATTTTCACCAACGTGAACTCCAGCATCGTGGACCCTAAGAAGTTCGACGAGAAGTCGTTCGTTACCATCACTTCCGACGTCTGCATCGTTCCGCCAAACTCCTTCGCGCTGGCGCGGTCGGTCGAGTACTTCAAGATCCCGCGCAACGTGCTCACCTTGTGCGTTGGCAAGTCCACCTACGCCCGCTGCGGCATCATCGTGAACGTCACCCCGTTCGAGCCTGAGTGGGAAGGCTTTGTCACCCTCGAGATATCCAACACCACGCCGCTGCCTGCGAAGATTTACGCCAACGAGGGTCTCTGCCAGATCCTGTTCTTTGAGTCCGACGAAGTCTGTGAGGTCAGCTACAAGGACCGCCACGGCAAGTATCAGGCGCAGACCGGAATCGTGCTGCCCAAGGTGTAACCCGGCTTGTTAAACGGGAGTAAACTATAGCCATGCAGCGAGTACTGCCATTCGTGCTTTTGCTCGCGCTGTGCGCCGTCCCGCTTGCGGCACAACGCCGCGGAGGTGGCGGCGGACACGTCGGCATGCGTGGGCCATCTGCCAGCTTTAGAGGTCACACCGGATACTCCGGACCTCGCGGTTCCGTTCACTTCTCCGGCCGAAGCCATGGCGGTGGATACTATTCCGGGCCTCGCTATTATGGCGGCACCCGCTACTACGGTAGTCACAGATACTATGGCGGCTACCGTTACTACGGATCTCGCTATTACTATCCTCGCTCGTCCTGGGGCGTAGGCTTCTACTTCGGCTCCGGCTATTACGGTTCCTATTATCCGTACTACTACTCCTACTACCCGTATCCCTACGCTTATTACGCCACGCCTTCGTACCCGGTTGCATATCCGTCGGACTACGATACTTACCGTGACCGGCAGCAGCTTTCGGCGGATGTAAGCGATCTCCGCGATGAAGTCCGCCAGTTGCGCAACTCCAACGATCAGCTCCGCTACGAGCTTGAACGACGCAACGCGCCACAACAAGCCGAGCCACAGCAAGCTGTGCCGCATCCGCCGGAAACTCAGCCGAACCCTTCGGCGGCGAAACCCAATGCTTCCGCTCCCGAAGGTCCTCTCACCGTGCTGGTGCTTAAGAACGGACGCCGCATTGAAACCACCAGTTATGCCGTGGTGGGGTCAACGTTGTGGGTGGTAAGTGATCAGCAGACGCGAAAGTATCCGATCGAACTGCTGGACGTGGAGCAGTCGAAGAAACTCAACGCCGAGCGTGGCGTAGAGTTCACCCTGCAAGAACGGTAACTCGCTCCACTGAACTTCCGGCACGAGCCCCTCCGGTTTATCCTTACCCTCGAACGGAGCCCATCATGCTCGAACTCATTTCAGTTCGCCTCGAGTTTCCCGCTGACGCCAACATCATCGTCGGCCAAACGCACTTCATAAAGACCGTCGAAGACATCTATGAGGCCGTCGTCACCACCGTGCCTCAGGCCAAGTTCGGACTAGCCTTCAACGAAGCCTCCGGCGCATGCCTCATCCGTTCCGATGGCAACGATCAGTCGCTGAAGGAAGTCGCCATCCGCAACGCACAGGCGCTCGCCGCCGGACACGTCTTCGTCCTCGTCATCCAGAACGCATACCCCATCAACATCCTCAACCGCATCAAGGACGTCCCCGAGGTCTGCCACATCTTTTGCGCCACCGCCAATCCCGTGGAAGTGATTCTCGCGCAAAGCGAGCAGGGAAGAGGCGTGCTCGGCGTCATCGATGGAAGTTCACCGAAAGGCGTAGAGGGCGAGTCCGACATCGCGTGGCGTCACGATCTGCTGCGAAAGATCGGCTACAAACGCTAACCCGGCCAGGTAGCAACCACAACAGCCAGGGCGCTCATGCGCCCTTCTTTTTCTCCAGGCGCACGCGTTCCAGGTATTTTCCCGTTCTCGGATCCATGCGTATGAGCTCGCCCGGCGCTACGAACAGCGGCACCAGCAGTTGCACGCCATTGTCGAGAACCGCTTCCTTCCACGTGCTGTCCTGTCCCGAGTGCTGCGCAGGCGCGGTCTCGGCCACGCGGGCCTCCACGCTATCCGGCAGCGTCACCGAGATCGGTTTCTCGTCACATAGCTCAACGGGGAAGTCCGATCCTTCCTGAAGGAAATTCGCCATTTTCCCCAGCAAAGCGCGCGGAACCTCCACCTGCTCATAGCTGGCCGGATCCATGAAGATGCAGTTCTCGCCGTCCGCATAGAGGTACTCCATGGTGCGGCGCTCAATTGGAAGATCTTCCAGCTTTTCGTCAGGATGGAAGCGCCGCTCGATTTCGCGGCCGGTTACCACGTTCTGCAGTAGCGACTTCACCAGTCCACCGGCTTGTCCGGCGCCGGCTTTGAAGTCAGACTGCAACACCTTGAACACATGGCCCTCCAGGTGGAGCGCCATTCCTGCTTTGAGTCCAGAGGCAATCACCATGATCAGGACTCCTGTTCATGCGCGCAGATTGTACCGCCGGTCGCAGCCCGGCGCCATCCCCCGCAACCCCAGATGTTCTGCCCATTCTGTGGTTCTTTGCATTACCATCTCGCCATGCACGACGCGCCGCGCGGCGACCATCGCACAACGCTGTTGATCGTGATTGCCATTGCGCTCGCGCTTCTGGCATTCCACATCGCCACCAATAACCAGTACGGCTTCCATCGCGACGAACTCCAGACCGTCGACGATGCCCGGCACATGGATTGGGGATTCGTAGCGTATCCGCCTGTGACTCCGTTCTTTGGCTGGCTCTCACACCTTCTCTTCGGCGACTCTCTCCGCGGATATCGCTTCTTTCCCGCACTCGCCCAGTCATTGGTGATGATCCTGGCCGCGCTCATGGCCCGCGAACTTGGCGGCCGGCGATTGGCTCAGTTGATCGCCGCTCTCGCCGTCATGGTCGCGCCTGTTTCTCTCGCCGCGGGAGCGCTCTATCAATACGTTTCCTTCGACTTCCTCTGGTGGGTCTTGCTTGCCTATCTCGTGATCCGTTTGCGGCGCACTGAAGACGACAGGCTCTGGCTACCCATCGGTGCCGTGATCGGCCTCGGCATGATGACGAAGTACACCATGCTCTTCCTCGCGCTGGGCTTGGTGACGGGCGTCTTACTCGATGCGCGGCGCTATCTGCGAAGCAAATGGTTGTGGGCGGGAGTCGCTCTCTCGCTGGCCATCTTTCTTCCGCACGCGATATGGCAGTTCCGGCACGACTTCATCACCGCCGATTTCCTTCGCCACATCCACGAACGCGATGTCCGAATTGGTCGCACAAAGAACTTCCTTCCGGAACAGTTTCTGATCGGCGCAAATCTCTTCACGGTGCCGATCTGGTTGGCTGGCCTCTACTTCTACTTCCGTCACCCCGAAGGCCGCAGCTTCCGCATTCTCGGCTGGATGTTTATCGTGCCACTTGTTTTTTTCGTTATTGCCAAGGGCCGCGGATACTACATGGCTCCCGCTTACCCGATGCTTCTGGCCGCCGGTGCTGTCTTCCTGGAACACTGGGTCTCGAATCGCCGCCCAAAACCGTCCCGCGCAATAGTTGCGGCGACGTCCGCCATGATTGCCGTTGGGGGAGTGCTGGTCGCTCCGATTGCAATGCCGCTTGTTCCAGTGAACTCGGCGCTCTTTCAGAAGATCGACAACGACGACTTCCGCGAAGAAATCGGATGGCCCGAACTCGTACAGGAAGTTGCGCGCATCCGCGACACGCTGCCCGCCACTGAGAAGAACAACTTCGGCATCCTCGCCGGAAACTATGGCGAAGCCGGCGCCATCAACCTGCTCGGCAGTCAGTACGGGCTTCCCCGCGCTATCAGTGGCACCAATTCTTTCTGGCTGCGAAGCTATCCCCAAAACGAACCCCAGACGCTCATTGTCCTGGGATTCTCGCGGCGCGGACTGGAAGAAGTTTTTCAGCAATGTGAGCTCGCCGGGAAAATCACAAACTCCTATGGTGTGAAGAACGAAGAGAGCGAAGATCATCCCGAGATCTACGTCTGTCGCACTCTCCGCCAGCCTTGGCCCGAGTTCTGGAAGACGTTCCGTCGCTTCGGATGAGGGCTCTTTTCGGCCCAGCACAGCAACAACTCGTCCCACTCAAAAACTCAATCGCGTGAAAAACCGCGCTGGCCGCTTACTTTCGTGTGCCCTGGCGTGTCGACATCACCTGTCCGAGTGACTCGTATCACCGGAACTCTCTTCTTCAGCAATTACAAAGAAGATGCTGCTGCTTTCCGCCTACCACGAGTAGTGTGCCTTAGTGAACCTCGCCGAAACGGGGCCGCAGACATTCGCGAACCAGCGAACTACTGAAGGGACGAACCCATGCGTCAATCTGTTTTAAAGCTCATCGCATTCGCCTTCTTATTGGCGATGCCATTCCTGATGAGCGCTCAGGATGTCGCGTCGGTGACGGGCGTTGTCACGGACACGACAGGCGCGGTTGTTGAGGGTGTCAGCGTGACGCTCTTGAATACGCGCACCAACACCAAGTACGAATCCACCACTAACGAAACCGGCCTCTACCTCATCCCCAAGGTTCAACCAGGCCCCGGTTACAAGATCACTTTCCAGAGAAACGGATTTGAAACCGTCGTCATCAATGATCTGTACCTCATCGTCGCCAGCACGCGCACGCTGAATACGCAGATGAAGGTCGGCGCGGTATCGGAAACCGTGGAAGTCTCTGCCGCGGCCGAAGGCGTCGCTCTGAATACCACCGACGCAACCGTCGGCAGCAACTTCAACATGAATGCTGTGGCCCAGTTGCCCGTGCAGATTCGTGATAGTCCTGCCGCACTCCTGCAATTGCAGCCCGGAGTTGTGAACGCGACCGGCGGATCCGATGGTCTGAGCTCGCGCGCCGGATCGGTAACTGGCGCCCGCGGTGACCAGAACAACGTCACCCTCGACGGCCTCGACGTCAACGATTTCGCGACTGGTCAGGCTTTCTCGACGGTGTCCAACGCTCCTGTGGAATCCATCCAGGAGTTCCGCGGCGAAACAGCCGGTTCGCTTTCGGCCAGCGGTCGTGGCAGCGGCGGCCAGGTGTCACTGCTCACCAAGAGCGGCACCAACGTGTTCCATGGCTCTTTGTTCGAATATCACCGCAATACGCTCTTCGCGGCCAATAACTGGTTCAACAATCTGGCCGGAGTCCAGCGCCCCAAGCTGATCCGCAACCAGTTCGGTGGCACAATCGGCGGTCCCGTCGTGAAGGACAAGTTGTTCTTCTTCTTCAATTACAACGGACGCCGTGATGCACGTTCAGCCAGCGTCACCACCACCGTACCGCTCGACTCGTTCCGTGCCGGAACCATCCACTACATCAAGAACACGGCCGGATGCACAGCCTCGAGCCGTCTGAACACCAATCCCGAATGCATTGGCACTCTGTCACCGGCACAGGTTGCCGCGTTGGATCCACAAGGCGTCGGTGCAAACACCGCCTTGATGCAGTTCCTCAACAGCCGTTACCCGCAAGCGAATGACCTGACCGGCGGCGACGGCCTCAATACCGGCGGATACCGCTTCAACAGCCCGGTCAATCGCACTGCGAACGACTACGTCACCAAGATTGATTACAACCTGAACAACAGCATGAAGTTGTCGGGCCGTTTCAGCATCCTGCGTGACCGTTACGGCGACAGCGTGAACTACGCCGCGCCCGTCCGTTTCCCGGGCGATCCGATGACGAAAACCATCGAGAACACCAGCTATTCCTTCGTCATCAATCACAACTGGACGATCAGTCCGACCATGGTGAACCAGTTCACCTATGGCAAGACTGTCTCGCAACTCGCGTTCCCGACCAACTGGAATCCGAATGGCACCAACTATTGGCAGGTTGGCGGCTCACTGTTGACGAACCCCTACTACAACCAGAGCAATCAACAGCGCAAGAACCCGATCCCCGTGTTCCGCGATGATTTCAGCTGGCAGAAGGGCAATCACAACATTCAGTTCGGCGGTACCTTCAAGCCCATTCTGACCACTTCTACGCTGGTCAATGACAACAACTTCCCGCTCATGGGTTTGGGCGGCAATCTCACTTCTCTGTTGCCTTCTCTCAGGCCAGAAGATGCCCTCGAAGATGCAAACGAAATCGCCACTACGAAGTACGATGCGGCGTTCGCCTTCCTTCTTGGACACATGGCTTCGGTCGGAAGCAACTACAACTACAACAGCAGCCTGAGTCCTCTTCCTCAAGGTTCCGGTGCAACTCGTCAATATCGTTATTACGAGACGGAACTCTATGGCCAGGACACCTGGAAGGTGAACTCAGCGCTAACCCTCACCTTCGGTCTGCGCTATCAGCACTACTCCGTGCCTTACGAAGTGAACGGTATTCAAGCCATCCAGAACGTCGGCTTCGATGAACTCGTGTTTGGACGCGCCGCCAACGGTCTGGCGGGACGCTCCGGATACGGTGTTGAGCCGATCACCTCTTACGACCTCGGCGGCAAGGCCAACAATGCTCGCGATCTGTACAACGGAAACTTCAAGGACTTCGCTCCCCGGTTCTCGTTCGCTTACAGCCCGAGCCCCAGCACCAGCTGGCTCAACCGTGTGTTCGGCGACCGGAAGACCGTTCTTCGCGGCGGCGCCGGCCTCATGTACGACCACACCGTTACCAACGCGTTGAACTTCATCCAGGACCAGAACTCCTACATGTTCCAGGCTGCGAGTTCGGTTCAGTACGAAGGCGACGCAACGCTGGCACTGTTGAACGACCCGCGTTTCACCAACATCAACACCATTCCCACTCCGGGTGCGGCACCTACGATTGACCGTCCGTTTGCTCCATTCGTGGATGCCGACGGCATCCCGTTCGGAAATGCAGCCGGTGAATTCAACTATGCGATCGACTCGAACTTGAAAACTCCGTACTCGATCGTCTTGAACTTCGGGTTCCAACGCGAACTCCCGGGACACTTCGTTCTCGAGAGCACGTACGTTGGACGCCTCGGCCGCCGCTTGATCGCACAGGCCGATGCAGCCCAGTTGGTTGACTTCAAGGACCCGGTGTCCGGCCAGATGTTGTCGGAAGCCTTTGCAGCACTTACCGGGGAACTCCGTGCAGGCAAGAACTATCGTACGGTCACCAGACAGCCTTTCTTTGAGAATCAGGTTGGACCTTACGGCGTTCTCAGCTCCGGCACGCAGGTCATCGCGGGCTATCAGAGATCGCTTACAACCCGCGGCGACGTTGCCGACGTGGTGCAGTGGCTCAATGCCGTGGGAATCATCGATCCGAATGTCGGCGTGCCGGCGCAGTTCGCGGGCAACACCTACATCACCAACAAGGGCAACTCCAACTATCACGGCCTGTTGACCTCGTTGCACAAGAACATGTCGAACGGTTTGCAGTTCGACCTGAACTACACCTTCTCTCACTCCATCGATAACGCCTCTGGTATCGCCAACAGCATCTCGGCGAGCAGCGGTATGGGCTTTATCTGCGATGCTCTGAATCTCCGCACCTGCCGCGGGAATTCGGACTTCGACATCACCCACATCGTCAACGGAAACTTCATCTACGAACTTCCTTTTGGCAAAGGTAAGAGCTACGGCAGTTCGGTTTCCAAGGGCTGGAATCAGCTCATTGGAGGATGGACGATTTCCGGTATCCCGACGTGGCGCAGCGGAATTGCATGGTCCACCATCACTGGTGCGTACTTGATGGGTTACGCCAACAACGCCCCTGCTATTTGGAACGGCGACACCACGGCGAGTCGGGTACGGGTTCATACGACTTCGCAGGGAATCGTGAACCTCTTTGCGTTCCCGGCGGAAGCCTACAGCGCCTTCACCTCCCCCATCGGGTTCCAGATCGGCAGCCGCAATAACCTTCGCGGACCGTCGTTCTTTAACCTCGACCTGGGAGTTGCGAAGACCTTCCCGATCAACGAACGGTTTGGTCTGAACTTCCGTGCTGACGCGTTCAACGCGCTCAACCACGCGAGCTTCGGACTACCGGGCGGCGGCAGCAACGGCGCCGGCGCCAATCTCAGTTCGGGCGCCCAGCAGTTCGGTCGCATCACTTCAACCTCCAGCACCGCCAGGGAAATGCAGTTCGCCCTCCGCCTGGAGTTCTAACGCTTAACCCCGTAGTAAACAGCTGGGGCTGATCTCGTAAGAGGTCAGCCCCGTTGTTCATTTAGATTGTGAGTCGAGATTATCTCGGGCAGTCGCGGTGCTGGATCTTCACATCGTACCCGGCTTTCTTCAGGTGTTTCCCAATCTCCTCGGCCATCATTACCGACCGGTGTTGTCCGCCGGTACATCCGAACGCAATCGTCAGGTAGCTCTTGCCCTCGTGGATGTAATGCGGCAGCAGGTACACCAGCAGTTCATTGATGCGCTTCAGGAATTCCTTCGTCTGCGGAAATTTCCGTACGTAGTTCGCAACCCTGGCGTCTTTGCCCGTCAGCGGCCTGAATTCCGGCACGAAGTGCGGATTCGGCAGGAACCGCACATCGAACACCAGGTCCGCATCTTCCGGCACGCCATTTCGAAACCCAAAGCTCACTGTCGAAACCAGAATGTGCCGGCTGGGCTCTTCCCGCCTAAATCGCTCATTGATATGCGCGCGCAGTTCATGGACATTGAACTTCGTCGTGTCGATGATGTCGTCCGCCAGCGCCGAGATCGGCTGTAGCCTTTTCCGCTCCGCCGCGATCGACGACTTCACCGGCTCCGATTTCCCCAGCGGATGTGGCCGCCTTGTCTCGCTGAAACGCCTGAGCAACGTCTCATCCGTCGCTTCCAGGAACAGCACCTTGGTTGGCAGCCTCTTCTTTACCGCCTTGAGGATGGTCGGCAGTTTCTCGAGCTTGGTGCCCTCGCGCACGTCCACCACCAGCGCGGCCCGCCGTGTCTCCTGCGACTGCTGTACCAAGTCGGCGAAACTCGGGATCAACTCAACCGGAAGATTGTCCACGCAGTAATAGCCAAGGTCTTCGAAAACCTTCAGCACCGACCCCTTGCCCGAGCCGCTCATCCCGGTGATCACCACCAGCTCGGCTCCCGGCAGCGACTTTCGCACTCGGATGGGTTTCCGGCCAAGGTCGACTTTGGCGAACTTCTTACTTCTCTTTGAGGCGGGCATTTGAGGTCATCGTAAATCAGCTACGTTCCTGTGGGAAGTTGCGCGGCAGGCACTTACGTCCACTCACCGCGGCGCCCGGATCTCGCACGCAATGAAAAAGGGCACAGCCGAAGCCGCGCCCCTCCTGCAAATTAGTTTTCTCAAGGCAGCCTGTCGAAGTAGCACGGCAATGTCGGCTGCTCCGGTGGACTCGTCGAGGTCAGGTTCGGACCCGCCCAATCGAAGTATTCATCCATGTCCGGCTGCGCCTTATCTCGCTCCATCAGGTTCGGCAAATCGAATCGCTTCTCGACAAACTTCAGGAGCGCCGTGAAATCCGCGTTCGTGTGCGACACGTACCCCGGCTTCGCAAACGGCGAGAAGATGAACAGTGGAACCCGGAACCCTGTCACATCAAAGTCGCCCGGAAAATCCGTCGGGAGCAGATACGGTTTCTTTCCATCCGGACTCACCGTCTTCACGGGAGGCACATGGTCATACAGTCCGCCGCCTTCGTCATACGTCAGGAAGAAGACCGAATCCTTCCACGATGGACTATTCATCAGAGCCTTTACCAGCGTGCGGACATACATCGCGCCCTTATCCACGGGATTCAGCGGGTGCTCGTCCGTGCCTGTCTCGATGTAGCCCGACTCGATGAGCGCCACCTGCGGCAAGGTCCCCGCTTGCGCGTCAATCGCGAACTGCTTCGCATCCACGAACTTGTCCTTGTGCTGGCTCGTGAAGTCGGCGAAGAAGTTCATGTAGGTGCTGCCCGTCGAGCCAGGCTGCCAGCCGTCAGTCACATAGACTTTCCAGGTGATCTTGTTCTCTTCCAGCAACTGGAAGATATTCTTCACCCCGGTCATGTCGATTGGTGGATGTTGACCATCTCCCGGGAAGGCGTATCCGTTGGAAGTTGCCGCCAGGAAGTACATGCGGTTCGGCTGCGTGCGTGTGAGGGCAGCGCTGAACCACCGGTCCGAGGTCGCGAACTGCGTCGCCGCCCAATAGTAGAAGGGAAGTTGATCGGCGTCGTAATAACCCATGGCGCGATGGCCGGATACGTCGAAGCCACCATGCGTTGGGTCGTGTTCTGCGAATCCTCCCGCCGTGTACGCGAACCCGTTCATGGGTGGCGGGACCGCCGGGTTCGTCGGATTGTGCACGTCGATGTCCAGCTTCGATTCCACCCAGGAAGAACTCATGTCACCCGTGCAGGCAGAGTTCATTTTGAACAGGCCGATGTCGGGAGTTCCATCCCAAGTCGGCAGTGCGACCGCACCGAGCTTCGTCAAATCATCCACGTCTCTCGGAAGGCCACGCGCGGCGCGGTAATCGTTCAACCTGCCAAGATAGTGATCGAAACTCCGGTTCTCTTGCATCATCAGGATGATGTGGTTGATCTTAGTTTTCGCGCTGTCGCGGGGAGGAGTACTGCCCTCTCCCCGGATGCCGGCGCACCCGGTTAGCATCACGGCAAGCGCCATCGCAAAAACGGAAATACACAGCTTCATTCGTCTATTAATGCAGTGCTTCATAAACAATAGGGATAGCCTCCCACACCCGTCTCAGGCGCATAGGATGCGGTCTACGTGAGTGGCTGTTGGCCGGGAACCCTGAACAAATCACCCTAGTTCCACCCCGGCACGCCGTACCATGGCCTTATTTGCCCCTGCGAGGCCTCGTCCATATCTCACCCCGCCATGTGACCCGTATCACAACCACGATGGTCGTTACTGGGCGAGAATCTTTCCATACCCGAGCGGAGTTTTAGTGGGAGGAATCATTCATGGCTGATCAGAAAAATACGCAATCGAATTGGACCGGAAGCCAGGCATATGTACTGGCCATCATCTGCCTGGTCGCCGGCATCGCGATCGGCTATCTCGTGCGCGGCTCGGCATCGCCCGCCGTCGCCCATGACCACGGCACCGAAGCCTCTTCCGGCATGCCCACTGGCGTGAATCCCGGCATGGAAGGCATGCAGCAGCCCAGCCCCGAGCAAATGCGCCGCATGGCCGAAAAGCAGGCGGAACCCCTGCTGGCTCAGTTGAAGTCGAACCCCAACGACGCCAAGCTCCTCTACAACATCGGCAACATTTATTACGACACCCAGCAGTACCCCGAAGCCATCAAGTACTACGAGCAGTCGCTCAAAATCGACCCCAAATCAAGCGACGTCCGCACCGACATGGCGACCGCTTACTTCTATTCCGATCAACCCGACCGCGCCCTGGCCGAGATCGAAACGGTTCTGAAGTCCGATCCCAAGCACGCCAACGCTCTCTTCAACAAGGGAATGTACCTGTGGAGAGGCAAGATGGACATCAACGGTGCCGTGGCGGCCTGGAAGGAATTGCTGAAGACCAACCCGAACTACGCGCATCGCGACGAAGTCCAGAATTTCATCGCTCAAGCCGAAAAGCACGCCAACATCAAACCCGGCCAGAAGACCAACAAGCCGGCCATGAACTGAACGACTCATACTTAACTACTCTTCATTGCGAACGACCAGCGAGCACGGCTTCGGCCGTGCTCATCCTGTTTAGGGCCTCCGCCTGATAACATCTTGATGTGTTTATCGATGAGGCAAAAATCCGGATAAAGGCCGGCAACGGTGGCAACGGCTGTATTGCTTTCCGCCGCGAAAAGTTCGTGCCCCGTGGAGGGCCCTCCGGCGGAGACGGCGGCCGTGGTGGCGACGTCATCATGGAATCCAGCGAGCGCCACAATACGCTCGTCCACTTCCGCTTCAACCCCGAGTACAAAGCCGAGCGCGGACGCCACGGCGAAGGTTCGCAGCGTACTGGCCGTGAAGGCGAAGACGTCCTGCTTAAAGTCCCCGTCGGAACCATCGTCTATGACGACGTCACCGGCGAAGTTGTTCACGATTTTTCCGGCCCTGACGAGCGTGTCGTCGTCGCCCGCGGCGGCCGTGGCGGCCGGGGCAACGCCCAGTTCAAGACCAGCACCAACCAGGCTCCGCGTCACGCCGAACCCGGCCGCGAAGGGGAAGAGCGTGTCCTCCGTCTCGAACTCAAACTTCTCGCCGATGTCGGACTCGTCGGCTATCCCAACGTGGGCAAATCCACTTTAATTTCCCGTATCTCGGCAGCCCGCCCGAAGATCGCCGATTACCCATTCACCACGCTGGAGCCGAACCTCGGCGTCGTGGCCGTCGGCGAAGTCAACGACCAAATCAGCTTCGTGGTCGCCGACATTCCCGGTCTCATCGAAGGCGCCTCCGAAGGTGCAGGCCTCGGCACGCAGTTCCTTCGTCACATCGAGCGCACGCAGATGCTTGTGCACCTCGTCGACGTCTCCGACGCCAGTGGCCGTCCCGACCCGGTCCAGGACTTCGAAGTCATCATGAACGAACTCGAAAGCTTCGGCGCCGGACTCGAGCAGAAGCCGATCATCGTCGTGGCTTCCAAGGCCGATGTCGCCAATCCGGAGAAACTTCAAAAACTCCAGAAATACGCAAAAAAACGCCGCCTCGCGCTGTTCCCCATCTCATCCGTCACCGGCGAGGGAATCAAGGAACTCATGTGGGCTATGGCCCACCGCGTCCGTGACCTCCGCGAGGGCCGACCGATGGAAGTTGTCCTCGAAGAGGAGAAGTCAGCCCCCAAGCCGCGTCTAAAAAAGAAGACCGCAGCGAAAAAGACTGCCGCCAAGAAGAAAAAAACGGCCGCGAAGAGGCCGGCCAAGCGGACGTCGTGAAGACAAATCACCGCACAACCGAGTGAGCGGTACCTGATGTATGAAGGACTCGCAAGCGGAAAGATCAACGAGCGCAAATTCGCAAATTGGCTGCAACGAAAGACTGCGCCGATCAAAAAAGCCCCTCGCACGCACTGACTCGATCACTCCAACTCGCACTAGAGACTAAGTAAACCAGGCGAGCATCCACCTCTTCACTGCAAATCTGTGCTAATCTTCTCGCCCTCATCCTTGGGTGCTCCGGCTAAATAGGTATTTCTTTTAGGAGGTGTGGGAGGATGAGAATTCGCTTCGTAGTTTTCTTGTTGATCGCCTTCGCGGTCATCGCAACTGCTTATCCACTGATCGCCGCGGACGGGCAATCCAGCAAAGCGCAGGTCGACCAGGCCCTCAAGGCTGCTCCCAAGTCGATCACTGAGCATGCCACGATTGCGACTGCCGACGGAAAAGTCTTGCGTCAGGGATCCAACGGTTGGACTTGTTTGCCCGACATGGGCCCAGGCTCCAGCCATCCGGGTTGCTTCGATGAAGTCTGGATGCAGTTCATGCACGCGATGATGAACAAGTCGGAATTCAAAAGTGACCGAGTCGGAATCTCGTACATGCTGGCCGGCGACGATAATGTGAACAATGCTGATCCTTTCGACAAGAAACAGGATCCCGGCGAGGTTTGGGTCGCCGAAGGCCCACATCTGATGATTGCCGTTCCTGATCCGAAAATGCTGGAAGGCATCTCCGACGATCCGAAGAACGGTGGTCCATACGTTATGTGGAAGGGCACTCCCTACGCGCACATTATGGTGCCGGTAGCCTCGCACCCGTCGAAATAGCCAGATCCAGGGGATGCGGCGTGCGCATCCCCTTTCAAACTCAAAGTGTGCCTGCCTGCTTACCTTCTCGCTTCATCTATACTTTTGTCTTGCAACACCAAAACGAAAAACGGAAACTGGAGCCGAACTGGGCTGAATGAACGTCGGACTGTTCGGCGGCACTTTCGATCCCATCCATCGCGGACACCTCGCGGTTGCCCGCGCCGCCCGAGAGCGCTTCCAACTCGGACGCATCCTCTTTGTCCCAGCCGGATCGCCGCCACACAAAAATAACCAGCCGATCACCTCGTTCGCTCACCGCTACGCCATGGCCGCCCTCGCGACTGCCGGCGAGAAAACTTTCGTTCCTTCTGACATCGAATCGCCAGAGCACCTGGGCGACCGGCCGTCTTACACCATTGACACCGTCCGTCGCCTCAAAAAGCAGCTGAAAAAGTCCGACCGGTTGTTCTTTCTCATTGGCATGGACGCCTTCAAAGACATCGCGAAGTGGCGGCAACCCGAGGACGTCCTTCGCGAAACCGAATTCATCGTCATGGCTCGTCCCGGATTTTCTCTGGGAGAGATCGGGGCGTCTCTGCCCGAATCGATGCGGCCCGCTCCGGCGGTCACCCGAGCCCTCAAGCAGCAGCCAGCCGCGGGTGATATCGTCTTAGCAGGGGCCACGATCCACCTGCTCCCTGATACACACGAAAAGATTTCTGCAACTCAGATCCGGGCGGCGGCCAGGACGGGGCGAAAACTGGATTCGCTCGTCGGCCCAGCCGTGGCGGACTACATCCGTAAATCCGGCATCTACAAAGATCCGGCCCGAACAACGGGCGGGAACAAAGCAACATCGCACTCGAACGTCGTCCAATTCGCTAGGCGTTAAATGGAGAGGTAAGGCACAAACCGACAACTGATGGCAAAAAAGAACCCAACTATGACCCAAATGCTGGAAGCGGTTACCGCAGCCGAAGCCAAAAAGGCCGAAGAAATCTCCATCCTGGAGATGGATAAGGCCTCCGGAGCATTCACCGATTATTTCGTCATCTGCTCTGGTAGCAACCCGCGGCAGATTCAAGCCATCTCGGATGAGGTAGAGGAGAGACTTGCGAGCACCGGAGTCCATCCCACCCATGTCGAGGGTTACAACCAGGCTGAATGGGTGCTGCTGGATTATGTGGACTTCGTGGTTCACGTTTTCTCTCCCAAGGCGCGCAACTTCTACAACCTGGAGCGGCTTTGGAAGTCGGCAAAACGTTACGAGCCAACGGACCTAACGGCCACGGGTACGAAAAAGCGGTCGGCGGCGCGGCGGACTACATCCCCGTCGCGGAAAAAGAGCACCACCACCCGGACGACTCACTCACGGGCGAAGAAGGCCTAACCGCCTTCTCGCACGACCGCGCGGAGATGATTCTTCGCGCCTGGGTCGCGGCCGACTCGGCCACCGTCCGGCTAATACAGGAGGCGCGCAGTATTGCGCGAACCTCGTCCACGGTCCTGATCCGTGGCGAAAGCGGTTCTGGCAAGGACCTGCTCGCGTGGATACTCCACGCGCTCAGCTCCCGGGCCGACCGGCCTTTCGTGCGGGTCGATTGCGCCAGCCTGCCCCCCGAACTGATTGAGAGCGAACTCTTCGGCCAGGAACTCGTCGCCGGACACTTCGGACGGATCGAGACCGCCGCCGGGGGCACGCTTGTCCTCGATGAAGTCAGCGCCCTCAGCATCCCGGCTCAAGCCAAGCTGCTGCGCGTCATCGAGGAGCGCCGTTTCGAGCGCCTCGGCGGCGCCCGTTCCATCGGCGTTGACGCCCGTATCGTCGCCCTCACCAACATCAATCTCGAGCAGGCGGTTCTTCGCCGTGTCTTCCGCGAAGACCTCTTTTACCGGCTCAACGTTATCCCCATGGTCATCCCGGCCTTGCGCGAGCGTGTCGTCGACATCCGCCCGCTGGCGTTGCACTTCCTTGACCGCTATAGCCAGATGAACCGTCGCACGCGCATGGTATTCGGCGGTGCCGTCATGGAAGCCCTTGAGTCCTACTCCTGGCCCGGAAACGTCCGCGAACTTCGCGACGTTGTCGAGAAGGCCGTCCAAAACGCCACCGGCACGGAAATCACGTTGCTCGATCTTCCGCAACCGGTGCGCGACTGCGCCGCTGGAGCGATCCGGACAAAGCTGTCACTGCAAGACCTCGAGCGGAATTACATTGCCGAAGTGCTCGAGCACACGAAAGGGAAGAAGACGCTCGCGGCAAAGATCCTCGGCATCAGCCGCAAGACGCTGCTGGAAAAACGTAAGCGCTACGGATTCGAATAGGCTTAGGCGCACAACTGGTTGCTTGATGCGTACGGCAAATAGCCGTACAATAAGTATCCGGAGGCAACATGGCCGCCAAGGCAGGGAAGCGCAAGAAAGCAGAGAATCGTAGCGGTACCGAGCGGCTTGAAGCGCGGATTGGTGCCGACCAGAAGAGATTTTTCCAGCGCGCTGCTTCTCTCCGCGGCATCAGTCTCACGGAATTCATGGTCGCTTCCATGCACGAAGCGGCTCTGAAGACCGTAGAAGAGCATGCGCTATTGACCCTGACTGCCCACGAACAGCAGGTTTTCGTAGACACGCTGTTGAATCCTCCAGCTCCCAACCGGGCCTTGCGCATGGCTACCGAACGCTACGACAGGATGGTGAGCCGCTAAATTGCCGGCCGCCAACAAGTACGTGATCAAGCCGCTCGGCGATGAAAACCGGGCGGCTTTTCTTTGTGGAGAGGAGGAACTTGATCGCTATCTCCACGAGCGTGCATCGCGAGATGTAAAAAACAAACTCTCCGCAGTTTTCATACTCGTGTCCGAAGAAGATCCTGAAAGGATCCTGGGCTATTACACGCTCTCGGCTCAGCAGGTTGATTCCTCGCTGCTTCCCGAGGAACTTAAGAAGAAGACTGGGCGCTACAAGCATCTCGGAGTAACACTCCTGGGCAGGCTTGCCGTAGCAAAAAACCAGCAGGGAAAAGGGCTGGGAGCACTCCTGCTGGTCTCGGCGCTTAGACAGGCGTTGGAAAGCACAGAGAGGGTCATGTCGTTTGCGGTTGTCGTTGACGCCAAGAACGAAGATGCAGCGAGCTTCTACGAGAAGTTCGGATTCATTCGCCTGTCTGACCGTCGCCTTCTGCTACCGATGAAAACCGTGGAGCTGAATTTCTCGCGTAAGCAGTAACTACTTATGGCATCAGCAGTACTTTCCCGGCAATCATATTCCCCATGTACTGCTGAACGGCTTTCACCGCTTCCTGCAGCGGGACCTTCGCCTGCACATCCGACTTCAGTTCATTGCCAATCATCTTCTGCACCTGGCGCGCGATCTTCATCTTCTCCACAATCGACTTTCGCGCCAGCCACGCGCTCACCCAGAATCCGGCAAGCACCTTGCCTTCGAAGATCACCTGTCCCGGATCTACTTCGCACGGACGCAGCGACAGCCCTCCATACACGTACATGCGGCTGCCGAGAGGCATTTGTCTCAGCACGCGTCCGGTCAGCGGCCCGCCAACGGCGTCCAGTCCAATCGTTGCACTCAGTTCGTTTGCAAGCTTTTTGAGTTCGTCATCGAAGCCTTCGGCGCTGCTGTCGAGCACATGCTTCGCGCCCATCTTCCGAAGCACCTCCACCTGCTCTGGCCTGCGGACAACATTGATCACCGGCACCCCGAACTTCCGCCCGAGCCTGATGATCATCTTCCCCAGTGCGCTTGCCGCCGCCGTTTGCACGATGGCTTTGTGCTCGCCGCTGCGTGCCAGTTCCACCATCGCCCACGCCGACAGCGGATTCACCAGCATCATTGCGCCCTGTTCTATTTCCACGCTCGCCCCGAGCGGTACGCAGAACTGAGCCGTCGTGACCACGTACTCCGCCCATACGCCGCCGGCAATCTTCGGATCCGCGGCCGTGCATGCTACGCGCTTTCCCATCAGCCATCGTGGCATCACGCCAGATCCGGCTGCCACCACCGTTCCGCTGCCTTCAAAGCCGGGTGTCGCCGGCAGCGGCTTCTTGAATCCGTACATCCCAGCTAGGAAAGCAAGGTCCGACGGGTTAATCGGAGATGCCGCCACTTTCACCAGCACCTGTCCCGGCCCTGGACGCGGCACCGGAATCTCCGCTACGCTCAGGCTCTCAGGTTTGCCGTCGTAATTCTGCAACTGCACCGCACGCATTTTTTCGGGGATATCAGGCATGGCTGGTAATGCTACCACCGGAATTCAAGATCGGCCTTGCACCGACCCCTCTATTCCGGAACCACCTCAACCGCACTCAACGTTGCGTAGTCCTTCACCGGGACAAACTCAAACACCAACTTGCCCTGCGCATTCGGCTCCAGCCCGGTGATCTTCTTCATCACCGGCAGCCCAACGCGACTCTCCTTCAGGATGTCGAACTTGCTCAGGATCGTGCGCCCGTTGCACACCACATTGAACACACGCTCTCCTCCCGCCACACTCCGCGGAGGATAGACGGAACTCTCGCGGTTCTCCGTTCCCCGCCGCTCCACAAAATGGAGCACCACCGTGTACCGCCCCTGCGCTACCGGAATCGCATACGAGAAATTTCCCCAGCGCTCACCCTGATACAGCTCCGGATCCTCCACACCAGCCACCGACTCCACGCGCTCGGCCATCTGGCCGCCGAGGAAGTAATTGTCCGGAGCCCACCAGCGGCTATCGTCCGAGTAGTACGCCGAATCGCGCATCACCATCCGGAAGGACCGCATCTTGCCCTGCACCCCCGGCAGCACTTCGATCCCCGACAGCATGCCCCGTCCACCATGCACCGACGCCACCTTCAGGTGCAGCTTCCCATCGCTCGCCGGAGCCACATCCGTGAACACCTTCACATCGGCCGTGCGGCTCCCGCTCGCGTCGGAAACCACATCGAAGTCCGTTAACAGAGGTTTCCCATTGGCTGTAACCGCCATTAACCGGCTGCCTTCACCGCCACCCATGTGTCCTTCCGGACCATATTCCGTCTCTGCGAAATGCATCCGCAGTTCGTACACTCCGCCCTTCAGCGGGATGTCGTACGTGAACTCCCCCTGTCGCGAATTTCGGTAGATCTCCGCATCCTGTGTTCGCCAGATGTGCTGTACCGCGCTGTGTACCGCCATCCCACCGGAAAAGTACCGGTCCGGCCCCCACCTCTTTCCCGCGTGGTCCACAAACTCCCGTTCCGCACCCGGCAGGATCCGCAGTTCCTCTCCCACCGGAGGCCCCACCGGCCCTTCCAGCGCCGCCGGAATCGACGACCGCTCCACCGTCTCCACCACTGGCTGCTTCTTCAGCAAAAGGAAGAGCCCACTCGCCACCGCCAGTATCCCAACGACCGCCGCCAACAGCATCCAGTTCCGCCGACGATGGCTCGCCACAACCGGGGCAGTCGCCACCGGCTCCACCGCCTTTGACGAAACCGTCTCAAACACTGGTGCATACTGACCGACGGGAATGGAAATATGGATTTCGTGGTTTGCGCCTTCCGAGGCGTAGTACTGCGCCAGGTGTTTGCGCAGCCGGTTGGCCTGCACCCTTACGATGGAATCCGATTCGTGGTCGAACGCCGGATCCCTGCCGAACACGTCCACCGCGATCGAGTACTCCTTGATCGCCGACCCCTGCCCGACCAGGGTTTTCTCGCACACATAAGCCAGAAGATGGGACAGGCTAGGCGCGCGCTGGAACAGCTCCGATTGCAGCACCCGTTCCAGTTCGCTTCGCTCGGCGTCAGGCGTAGTAGCGACCGCGGTCATTCCCGATTCCCTGTAAGCCCGATGTTCGTCCAGGAAAAGTTTAGGTCAACTGAGTGGGGAAATGCTGCACTTAACGCGGCGCGTAGCGGTTAAGTCCCAGAATGGTACTGGCATCTCCGCCGGAGGTTACCGCCGCACGCGCTGTCGTTACCACCCGTTGAAAGCTCGAAACTCACCCTCCGCAGTCCACGCCGTAACCGTTCGGTAGCCGGTGTAGCGTTGTGAACCTCCCCCAGTCTGCGCGATAACTCGCCTTGTCAGCGGAGAACGGTTCAGCACCGCTGCTTCGCTTCGGAGGTGAATATGCGGACATTAGCCTTAGCCACCATCTTTCTGGGAATCGTGCTGCTATGGCCGACCGGCGTAGTAGCGGACGTCCCCAGCGAACCCCTGCCCTCATGCAGCTCCAATATGACCTACTCGCAGTTTGAGATCCGCGGCGACGAGCTCCGTCGCGTAAAGCGGTACGAAGACGCCATCGACTGCTACGAGCACGCGCTACGCAAGGTGCCGAAATCGGCATCGCTCAAGAACAAGATCGGCATCGCCAACCTGCTGCGGGGCAAATACAACGTGGCGGAACAGTACTTTATTGACGCCTCCAAGCTCGACAAGAAGAACTCAGAGATCCTCAATAACATCGGAGTGATTGCCTACCTGAATCGTAACTATGGCAAGGCCGTCAAGTACTACAAGAAGTCTCTGGCTCTCGACGAACTCAGCGCCTCCGTGCACAGCAATCTCGGGACGGCCTGGTTCGCGCAGAAGAAGCTCGATCGCGCCGTGGCCGAATTCACCCGTGCCATCGAACTCGATCCTGAAGTCGTCCTGCGTTCTTCGCAGGGCGGAGTCGGCGCCCGCATCGCTTCTCCCGAAGAGCGTGCCAAGTACATGTACATGCTCGCCAAGCTTTACGCGAAACGTGGCGACGCCGAACGCTGCCTGCTTTGCCTGCGCAAGGCTAAGGAAGAGGGCTACAAGAAGATCTATCAGGTTTACCAGGACGAGGAATTCGCCCAGCTTCGCCAGGATCCTCGCCTGATCGAAATCGTTCCCCCAGCGCAATAGGCCTGCACAGTACTACCTCATCTGGCCGCCGAAACCTCGGCGGCCCCTTTTTGTCCAGCACGAATTATATGCCTTGACAAGTATATACAC
>DATMXP010000032.1 GCA_035561515.1 Terriglobales bacterium
GCCTTCGTCGAAACCTGCCGCATGATGGAAGACATGGCGCCGGCCGTCCTCTGGTTCGACGAAATCGAGATGGGTGTCACGTCGGCGGACTCGGGTGGGGAGCAGGGCAGGATTTTCGCGTTCTTCCTGACCTGGATGCAGGAGAAAGCGCGCGGGCTTTTCGTCGCCGCCACTGCAAACCGAATCGATCTTCTTCCCGCCGAGATGATTCGCAAGGGGCGTTTCGACGAGGTATTCTTCGTGGACTTACCGCTCGCCGAGGAACAGATCGAGATCTTTAACATTCACCTCGGCCGCCGAGGGGTGGATGCGGCTGGATTCGACCTGCGGGAGTTGATGCAATTTACCAACGGCTGGACCGGCGCGGAGATCGAGCAGTGCGTGATCTCGGCGGTGACGAAGGCACGGCTGGCGGACCGCGAGATCACCGAAGAGGATCTCATCAGCGTTGCTGCGAAGCTTGTTCCGTTATCGCGGACCATGAAGGAGCAGATCAGTCACATTCGAGCTTGGGCGTTCGAACGTGCCGTCCGCGCGTCGCCGCATCCGGCAGGCCGCTGACACCAACGCGCGGCGGCGCGCACCGGGTGACCACGTGAACTCGTGAATTGTATGGGCAGAGCTTTGCGAACCGACGACGAACTTAGCAGGCTGCTGAAATTCGAGCCAAACAAGTGACCTGAAGAATGTTGTGAGCGTCTTTGCTATATGCGCGGTGATGACCTCCAGCAGCACGAACTATTCAGCTACGGATCGCTTGAAGAGCGAGTGCCGGCCAATCATCCATTGCGTCCGATTCGCACCATGGTCGACGAAGCACTGAAGGCACTCGACGGTCGCTTCGACGAGATCTATGGCGAGGACGGGCGCAAGTCGATTCCGCCGGAACGCCTGTTACGCGCACTGCTGCTGCAGATGCTCTACACCATCCGCAGCGAGCGGATGCTTATGGAGCAACTCGAATATAACCTGCTGTTCCGCTGGTTTGTGGGGCTGTCGGTGAACGAGCCAGTCTGGCATCCGACGGTATTCACCAAGAACCGGGACCGGCTGCTGGAAGGTGCGGTGGCCGAGGAGTTCTTCTCCCTGATCGTCAATCAGGCGCGGCAGAAGCGACTGTTGAGCGACGAGCACTTCACTGTAGACGGCACGCTGGTGGAAGCCTGGGCCGGGCAGAAGAGCTTTCAGGCAAAGAAGGAAAACCCAACGACGAAATGGCCGCCATCGCAGGATGGCGGGAGCAATCCCACCGTCAACTTCCGCAAAGAGAAGCGTACCAATCAGACGCACCAGTCACTGACCGATCCTTCCGCGCGGCTGTTTAAGAAGAGCCGGGGAGCGGAAGCCAAGCTCGGCTATTTGGGGCATGTGGTAACGGAGAACCGCAATGGTTTGGTGGTGGACACGCGGTTGACGCTGGCGAGCGGAACGGCGGAGCGGGACGCCGCCGCGGCGATGATGGAGCACAAGCCGGCTGGAAAGCGAGTGACCCTGGGCGGAGATCGCGGCTACGACACCACGGCGTTCGTCGAGAAACTGCGCGCCTTGCAGGTTACCCCGCATGTAGCCCAGAACACGACCAACCGGCGAAGCGCAATTGATGCACGTACCACGCGGCGCGAAGGCTACGCGGTGAGCCAACGGAAACGGAAGCGAGTGGAGGAAGTCTTCGGCTGGCTGAAGACAGTCGCGCTGCAGCGCAAGACCAGATTCCGCGGGCCGGATCGAGTTGGTTGGATGTTCACCTTAGCGGCGGCCGCTTACAACCTGGTTCGAATGCGGAACCTGATGGCGCAGCCTGCCTGAGGGCCGGAGGGTGGAGCGCCGGCCGCAAGTTCCGGCGACTCCGCCGAGCCCTCACGGGCACATTCCTCCGAGCATCTTAACTCTCAACAGCCTTCCCGAACACCCCGGCGCAACCTACGAAGCCTCGCTTTTCAGCAGCCTGTTAGGGCCGCGGCCGGCCACGTCGCTTATGAGATCGAAACCATGCTCTTTGGGTGAGATACCTGGACTATGGCCATAGCTCTCCAGCGGTTCCGCCGGAGGGAAAAGAGAGGGACGTCTTTCTCGAGTCTTTTCTCATGCACTTCCGGAACCTGCGGGCGTTCCTTCGCCCCAAACTGCTGAAGGCAGAGCGCACTTGAGTTACTCGAGGCTGCCATACGACCGGGAAGACCAGAAAAGATGGAAAGTCTTGGACATGTGCAACGAAATGACCGCCTCGTTCGGTGACTTCCTCGGGCAACTGCCTCAATATCGGCGCGAGTGGTTCCTCCAGTCGCCTCGACTTAGGGAGGAGTTTCGCGCGACCTGTAAGTGTGCTTCCGTGCAAACAACCGCAAACGCCACAGCGAAACGGGGCGAACCAGATGACCGCTGTCTTTGATGTAAACGAATCAAGCAGAGTCGGCGCGTCCTAGCGTCACC
>DATMXP010000033.1 GCA_035561515.1 Terriglobales bacterium
CCGTCACGCTGACACTAATTGCTGCAGGCGCTTCGGTTCTTCGCCGAGCCATTCTGTATTCTGCGCCGTGCCATCAAAAATGGACGACGTCTTGAACGGCTCGAACTCGCCGGTACTCGCTGCATCTTTCGTCTTGGCGAGCAGTTGCCGTACTTCCTCTTGCGACATCGCTTCGAAGGCCGTCGCGACTTCGCAGGCCTGATCCAGCACTTCCATGTTGTCGATACCGGTGATGACAACCGATGTCGGCAAGTTCAGAGCATACCGCAGACACTCGCGCGCACTGACAGTTTTCGAGCGCAGGATAATGCCGTTGCCCATGCACTTCATGCCGAGGACGCCGATTTCGTCTTTCACCAACTCCGGCAGCACCAACTTTTCAAAGCTGCGGAAATGCGCGTCCATGACATTGAGGGGCATCTGCACAGTATCGAAGCGAAAATCGTGCTGCTTCGCGACCTCCAACATGTGCAGGTGAATATGCGGATTCTTGTGCCCGGTGAAGCCGATGAAGCGCAGTTTGCCGGCCTTCTTCGCATCCAGCAGCGCGGCCGTAGCACCTTCCTCGTCGAAGATCCGGTCCGGATCTTCGAAGCGCAAGATTTCATGGTGCTGCACCAGGTCGATATGGTCGGTCTTTAGGCGCTTGAGCGATTGCTCCAGTTGTTCGGTGGCCGCCTTCTTTGAGCGACCGTCGATCTTGGTCATCAGGAAAACCTTGTTGCGGCGACCGTCCCTCAACGCCTTACCCATGCGGATTTCGCTTTGGCCATCGTTGTAGTCCCAGCAGTTGTCCCAGAAGGTGATGCCGCGATCCACAGCAGCATGGAGTATCCGGAGCGCGAGTGCTTCATCAACGTACTTGAGAGCAAGATGCCAGCCACCCAATCCAATGCAGGAGACCTTCTCGCCGGTGCGGCCAAGAGTGCGAAGAGGGATTTGATTGCTTGCCATATCGTTCGCCCACTTTAGATGCAACTGCAGTCACCGATGCGACCTAAGCGGCAGGATTGAAAACCGACGCAGTAACATCGGAGAACCCTGCAATGAGAATCGCAGCAGCCGTTACTTGGTTTTGGCAGTCCCGTGACACGGGTTGTCGTTATTCCACCAGCATGAGCCGCCAGCCCTGGCCGAGTTGCCGCGATCGTTGTAAGCAACCACGTAATAGGTATAAACCGTGTTGGAGGACAGGCCCTTGTCGGTGAACGTGGTTGTGTTCGCATCCACGTTTCCAGCCAGATTCCACTTGCCGTTGTAATAGCAATCCCAGCTCTTGCCCTTGCAGCGATAGACCTTAAATCCCGTCTCGTCGGAACTCTGGTCACGCCAGTCGGCCTTGAGGCTCGAAGACGAGACAATTGTCATCTTCAGCGAATCGGGCGGATTGGGAACGCGCGAACCAGGAAATGGAATGAATCGCTTGGCAACAATCAGCGAGTCGTACCAGTAGTGAGTGGTTCCCCAATTCTGCGTGCGAGAGGTGCCGTAAACGCCGGGCGCAAGCCAGATCTTTCCGAACTTCTTGTCTCCGCCACCGTTAACCAGGTCGTAATCGGTATAGCTCCACAGCGTTACGGGGTCGCCGTTCTCGTCTGCCGCATAGCCTGTGACGGTCGAGTCCTTGTGATAGTTGCGGTCGTTCGTGTACCAGGTCCCGACCTTCACGCACACTTCGAGCGTGTGCCACTGATTGGGCTTGAACTCGTAGCATCCGCTCTGCGGCACAGAGGGTGGAACATTCTGGCTGTAAACGCAGGGCAGCGCCGGCTGACGAAGAAATGCCCCGCTGGAGTTGGGACCTGACTGGAACGGCTCGTAGCTGCCGTCCTTTTGCCCGCAGGAATGGTACCCCTGCGGAGCTCTCTTTTGGTTTGTGTCCTGCAATATCACTTCAATCGGCTCACAGGAAATGGCCACATGCCCCGGGGGAGCGTTATCGCCTTCCGTAAGAAACGCGATTTTGTTTCCCAATCCAACGCTTCCATCAGCTTGCAGGTACGTGGTTTTGAACGCCTCCGTATCCATGCGATAGCGGAACTGGTAGCACATCTCCTGCCCGGGGCCGACCTGATTGCTGAAATCCTTATCGTTAAACGACATCACGAAGGCGCCGGCATCTGAGCCGTGTGAGGAGGGCGAAGTGACCGTGAACTTCAGCGCTCCCGCTCCTTCGGCTTTCGTCGCGGTATCAATCGAGATACGCGAATAGTCAGTGGTGCCATTGATCGGGAAGAAGAACGGCGCCAGCCCCAGCGTTGGACTTCCGCTGCGCTTGAACGTGTCCGCATCGAAGTCGATGGCACGGATGATGGAGCTCGATCCGCCGGGCACGTTGACCCCGCTGGAGCGGGAAGCAAAATCGTTCGCGACAGAGGACGCCGACGCGGACGGTTTCTGGGTTTCCTGCGTACCACCGTTGGAGGCGGCTTGTCCCGAACAGGCAACTGCGAGCCCCAGACTCACAAGGAGTGCAGCAAGTTTCACAATTCCCTCCGGCGCCAGCTTCATATGGGCGCAGATTATACCGGGCGCTAACAGCAATCAATCCCCATCCTGTTCGCGAGCGGTCTTGGCGCGAATCACTTGTACTTCGGCGATTCATTCATGAAGCGTCTGACTGATTTATGAATGTTCTTCCAACGCCGCTTTTCGGCCGATTCCGCCGTCTCGTCTTCTCGCCGTTCGAGAAACGCCAGTTCGCGCTGCAATTTGTGCAGGCTGGACAATCTCTCTGGACTGAGCGTTCCTGCACTCACCGCCTCAAGTACGGCGCAGCCTGGCTCCTCCTCGTGGCGACAGTCTCGATAGCGGCAGTTGCGCGCTATCGTTTCGATCTCGTCAAACGTGATCTGCAGGCCTTCGTCGTCGTCCCACAGTCGCAACTCCCGCATTCCCGGCGTATCGATCACCATGCCGCCGTGTTTGCAGAACAGCAGCTCGCGGCGGGTAGTCGTATGCCGGCCACGGCCATCTTCCCTTAATGGTTGGGTGTCCTGGCTTTCAGTGCCCATCACTCGGTTGATGAGGGTCGACTTGCCAACGCCCGACGAACCCAGCAGAGCTACAGTGCGTCCGGGTTGGCAATAACGGGCGAGTTCGTCAACGCCGTCGCCGCGCAAGGCACTCACGGCGTGGATGGCGGTGCCAAAGGCAACCTGCTCAACGGCGTGAATCCGCGATTCGGGATCGCCGCACAGATCGAGTTTATTCAGCACGACCACCGGGGTCGCCCCGCTGTCCCAAGTCGCCGTCAGGTAGCGTTCGATACGCCGAGGGCTGAAGTCGTTATCCAAGCCGCTGACCAGGAACGCGTAGTCGAGATTGGCGGCTATGACCTGCTCACGATCTCCTTTTCCGGCGGCACGGCGCGAAAACCGGGTTGCTCGCGGCAACACGGCGATGATTTGCGCGACGCCCTGGTTCGGCGGAACACGCAGCGCGACCCAATCTCCGGTTACCGGCAGTTGATGCGACGCTGCATCGTGACGCAGACGCCCGGAGAGTTGCGCGCTTTGTTCTCCGGTTTCGGTGGCTACCGTGAAAATGTGGTTGAACTGTTGAATGACACGTCCGGGAATGATTCCGGCAGAAGCATGAGCGGCAAATGCGGCTGCGAACTGATCGTTCCAGCCAAGAAGCGAAAGCTGCATCTCTAGTCTCCGTGAAGTTGTGAGTTGAACGCATGCGCGCACCACGACTCCTGAAGGAAGAGCGGGCTCAACAGCGCGCAACGGAGCGAGTTAGAGAATGGCAGTCATCAATTGGTGTGAGTGTAAGACGATGGCAGAGCGACGTCAATGGTGACGACTATTTACCGTGACACGCCCAACTCTCGAACCTCACGCCCTCGGAGCGTTTATTCGTGCTTGCGCCGCCGAGGGTCTTGGGAAGGGTCAACATAGTTTGTGGAAGAGGGGCCGAAGCCAGTGATCTGGACCACAACCGGTTCATCGCCCGTTTCCGCAAAATGGGTGTCATCGGGCGGTTCAGTATAGAAGCTACCCGCGGGGAGTGCTTTGAGTTTCGCCTCATCAAATTTGTCTCCGTACCCGAGATGCCAAGTTCCGGAGATCACTGTCGCCACGCGATCATCACGATGAGAATGCGCGGCAATCTTCGTATGCGCTGGTACGCGAAGCATGATTGTGTATACGCCCACCTGATTCGGATTACCTTTGAGGACAACAGTCTCAATTCCGCCGACCCCGGAACTTCCAGTACCCGGATTGCCGTGTTGTGGAAACTCGTATGCGGCGGGAGTGACACGTTTTTCGCCACGATCGCCAGTGGAG
This sequence comes from Terriglobales bacterium, assembly GCA_035561515.1. Classification (NCBI taxonomy): domain Bacteria; kingdom Pseudomonadati; phylum Acidobacteriota; class Terriglobia; order Terriglobales; species Terriglobales bacterium. The sequence goes on from DATMXP010000033.1 coordinate 4,296, forward strand.
CCGACTGGGCTTGCGGCGACATGCGGCAAGTCGAGGAAGTCACGAATTAGCTTCACCGTCTCGGCGGACCGCTCTTCCATCAGCCAGTGACCGGAACCCGAGACGACCGCCTCCTGGACGTCAGTAGCTGCGTGGCGCATGATCACTGCTTGCAGAGGACCAAATGACTTCTCCCCACCGACAGCCAGCACGGGCATGGTTAGCTTCACACGCTCGAAGATCTTGTTGTCCTTGGCGTCCTGAGAAAAGGCGGTGAACTGCGCGAATCCGGCCCGCATCCCGCCGGGCTGTGCGTAGGTGGCCGCAAAGAAATTTCTGGTGGCATCATCGGGCTGGGAAGGATCGGCGCTGAAGTCATGCCATATGCGATCGAAGTAGATGCGCTCCCGGCCAGCAACGAGACGTTCGGCGTCGGGCCCGTGAAAGTTGAAGTGCCAAACCCCGGGATTCAGCAGAATCTCAGACCAAGGCTCGATCCCGGGAATCGGCGCATCCATCACGACCAATCGCTCGACTTTGTCTGGGTAAGTGGCAGCGTATGCGTAGGCGACCATGTTCCCGATATCGTGTGCGACGACAAAAGTCTTGTCGTACCCGAGCGCGGTCACGACCGCACGAATGTCCTTGGCCTGGGATTTCTTGTCGTACCCACCCTCCGGCTTCGATGACTTCCCGATTCCGCGAAGATCCGGCACGACTACAGTGTGATCCCTCATGAGATCTGCGGCCAAAGGAGCCCACGAGTCGCTGTTCTCCGCATATCCGTGGATGAGCACAGCCACCGGACCCTGCCCGCCCCAGCGCACGAAGATATCCGCTCCTGCCGGACTGTGAATGGTCTTCGCCTGAAAGTTCGAAGGCAGAGAGGGTTGAGCGTGACTGAACGTTACACCGGAAACGAGAACGGCAAAAACTAGAACGCGTCGAAACATTTCACTCCCCCACGAGAGTCGCCAAGTTTAAACGCGAACGCGAGCTTGGACGTGCGGCATATCATAGTCCCTTTTCATCCGATGCGGAGGACCACGCTGCAAGCGACTTCGGTTGCGGAGATATGAAAAGGACCGATCGTCCGCTAAGCTGTCGCAACCGAAAAGCTCTTCCTCTCCGGATCGGCACCCTTGATGACAAGCCACAGCATGAAAGCGACTTCGCCCAGCAAGAAGGGAAAGCTAATTTGAGATGCAAGGTCGCTGTAATGCGGGGTCAATAGAGCAGTGATACTCAGCGCAACGTAGGTAGCGCCGTTCACGATCAGCCAATAACCAAGAACACGCGGCAGAAATCCTGACTTGATGACCAGTATTCCGAGTGGGATAAGCCACAATCCCCAAAAGATCTCGTTGGCTGTGTTGCCATGCTGATGCAGACGAACGAACAGCGTGATCAACGCCTCGCGTTGAGGTTTATCTAAAGCGGCCGAGAATTCCGCGGTCCTGGCGAGAAGCAGAGCGCCGGCATAGTGCAGTGAATTAACAAACCCAACAGCGACAGAGATCTGGGTCAGGATCACCATGAGTTTAGATTTGGGCTCGTCGACACGGTGGAGCAGGCGGTAGAGACTCAGCGCGACAAAGAGGAAGATAACCGAACCGACAAGTTCGGCGACTATCCCCAGACGCAAAAGTGACTCGTGCGACGATACCTTTTCGGCAGTTGCCGTCAGATTACCTTGCACATAGATCTGGCTGGGAACGTAGACGAGATAGAAAGGGCCGATCAGTACGAGCAGTAAGTACACGAGCCCGGCCGCTCTGCCAGGATTTCGAACGAAGTCCATAGTTTCCCCCCACGTTGCTGGAGGAGTTTAACTCAAGTGAGTGTGATGTTACCGATCGGTAACAAAACAGCAATTTAGCATGGTCTTCTCCAGCAAAGTTACCGATCGGTAATATTTAGTTGCATTCCGCCCCAAAACGGATAAGCCTGAAGCCAGCCGTGACGCGCTTCGAAGGCGTTGTCTTCAACGAGGCGCTCTGCATGAAGCTTGCGGGAGCCATCGGCCTTCCAGCGGCCGGAGTTGAGATCAGGACCATCGATGGACTGGACTATCTCCTGGTCGAACGATACGACCGCCATTATCGGCAGGAGCCCGGTAAGGAGCCCACTCTGGAACGGCTTCACCAGGAAGATTTCTGCCAAGCGCAGGCCATCGTCCCCGAGCAGAAATACCAGAAGGAGGGCGGGCCTTCGCTGAAACAGTGCTTCGCCCTGCTACGTGAAGTTTCCGGCCCTGTGGTTGACCTCGCCAGACTGCTCGACTCCGTTATCTACAACTACATCGTCGGCAACAACGACGCGCACGGAAAGAACTTCTCGCTTCTGTATCGCGGCATCGGCGCGGAGGACGTCGAGATCCGTCTCGCACCGCTTTACGATATTGTCTGCACGGTCTACTATCCCGAGCTGCACAATGAGATGTCGATGAAGATCGGGGACGAATACTCAACGGAGAGAGTCACACCAAAGGATTTCGAGAAGCTGGCAGAAGAGGCTGGCCTTGGTAAACCGCTGGTTAAGCGGCGCGTGCCCGAGCTTGCCGAGATCATCCTTGCCGTGCTTCCGACAATCGAAATTGCCGGCCCGGTTCCGGAGAAGGTAGCTGCACTAATCCGCCAAAGAGCGGATAACGTGCGAAACAGATTCCGCTGAAACGTTAGTCGAATTATTTCCCGATGCAGAAACTGCCAAAGATCAGATTCAAGATGTCGTCGGCCGTGGTTGTGCCGGTGATCTCGTCCAACTGGCGGAGTGAGCCGTAGAGGTCGAGCAGGATCATCTCGTGCGGGACTTGGGACTCGGCGGAGCGTCCGGCAGCATTCAGGGCATGGATCGCCTCTGTCACCAACGATGACTGCCGTAGGTTAGTGAGGAAACCGGCTTCCGGTGCTGCTCCCGAGTCGCCGGCGACGTTGCGCAGAATCTCCGAGCGCAGTTTATCGATGCCTTCGCCGGTCGTCGCCGAGGTAGCGATCGCCGGAATCTCATTCGTATGCTGAGCAAGGTCCCACTTATTCGCCACCACGATCGCCTTGCGCTGCTCCACCTGCTGCAGCAGTTCGCGATCTTCCGCGTGCAGAGGCTGCGAGGCATCGAGCACGACCAGCACCATGTCGGCATCGGCGAGCGCTTCCATCGACTTGCGAATCCCGATGGACTCGGCTTCATCGAGCGCCTTCCGAATGCCGGCGGTATCGACGAGTTTCACCGGGATGCCGCCAATCGAAACCGTCTCGCTGACAAGGTCGCGCGTGGTGCCGGGAGTGGCCGTAACGATGGCACGCTCTCGCTCGACCAGCCGATTGAAGAGGCTCGACTTGCCAACGTTGGGCCGGCCCACAATCGCCAGCGTAAGTCCTTCGTGTACAACCTTTCCGTACTCGAACGACCGCGCCAGGGCGCTCAACCCATCCCTGACCTCCGAAATCCTCTCCAGGATGATGCCGGTCGCAAGCACCGGCACATCGTCCTCGGCGAAATCGACTCCGGCTTCCATCAGCGCAATGAGTTCCACCAGTTGCTGCTTGATCGGCTGGATGCGCTTGGAAAGCGATCCTTCCAACTGCTGTGCGGCGACGCGAGCCTGGTAAAGCGTTTGAGAATCGATGAGGTCGCGGACAGCTTCGGCCTGGGTCAGGTCGATGCGCCCGTTGAGGAAGGCGCGCATGGTGAACTCGCCGGGCTCGGCCAGCCGGGCGCCGCGTTCCATCGCCAGTTCCACGATGTGGCGCAGCACAACCGGCGAACCGTGTGCGGAAATTTCGACGAGGTCGTCGGTTGTATAGGAGTGCGGTTTCTGGAACCAGGTGACGACCACTTCATCGACGCGCTCGCCGGTCGCAGGTTCGACGAGTTCTCCAAACGTGGCGCGTGTCGGCTCAAGGTCTCGGCGCAGGCGCAACATTGGACGAGCGATGGCGACGGCTTCCGTGCCGGAAAGACGCACTACGCCGATGCCTCCGCGGCCGGGCGGAGTGGAGATGGCAACGATTGTGTCATCGAGGTTCAAGGGCTTCGAATCGAGTATTTGAAATGAGCAGGACGCAAAAAGCAAAAGCCCCATCGCGAACGATGGGGCTGAAATCGTGCTTGCCTACTTCTTGATAAGTTCCCGCAGGATTTCCGTAATCAGTTGCGGCTTCAGCTTTTCGATAGCCTTGGCGACGGCTTCTGAGAGCTTGGAGTCACTCCAGTTGTGGGCCTCCTCCGCGATGGGCTCCACCGCGGCTGCGAGGTGTGGCTCAATCGACGCCGTGATCGCCGCTTCCGTTTCCGCGGCCACCGGCTGTTCTGCTTCGGCCTTTGCGAGGGCTGCGGCAAGCTGCTGGGCGAGTTCCGCATCACCGACGGACGGTGTGGCGGACGACTCGGAAACCAGCGCTACTTGAGCTTCAGACTGCAGCTCTTCTACTGGTGCCGTCACGAGCGGCTCGGGTGCCGCTGGAGTTTGGTCGGTTGCGATGTGTCCGACGCCAACAGCGGAGGCGACTCCCGCGGCAGCGGCCACAGCCATTTCAACGGAGTGCATCGGAGCTTCGACCGCAGGCGCTTCCGCCACGGCTTCCACCGGCGGTTCCGGCACAGAGATCTCTTCCGCCACGGCGGGAGCGACGGGTTCCAACTCGACGACGGACGGTTCCAGCGCCGGAGTTTCAACTGCCTCTTCCTGCGCCGATTCCATGGCCGGGACAAACGGCGCAATCTCCTGCGTGTCTTCGAGACTGGGGACAAAAGCGACGACCGGTTCCGGCTCGATCATCGGTGTCTGAATCTCTACCTCGCCGACTTCGTCCAAAACGCTTGTGGGCTCCGCAACTGTAGCTTCCAGTACGTGCTCGGCGGGTTCCACCGGCATAGTGATCGCGGCCAACTGTTCTGGTTCCAGGTCGCTGACGACACCGACGGCTATTTCTTCCGGCTTCTCGACTCCGAACTTGGTGACGAACTCGGACATGTCCTGATCGTTCGTGACGAGCGCGGAGTCTGCTTCGACTTCAACCCTTTCCTGCAAATGGATGGGGCTGTTGATTTCGAGCTCAGGCGCGGACTCAATTGCGACTTCCATGGTCGGGCTGGCAATCGTTGTCTCGAGTTCCTCGACTTTCGCTACATCTAAGTCGCCGAGCATGATGGGAGCGCTGGTCTCCAGTTCCATGCTGGCTTCTTCGTGCGAAGTCACGGAAATGGCAGGTGGCACGAGCTCAACGGGAACCGGCTCCGGGACCTCCATTGCAGGTTCGACGGCGAAGAAAGGTTGGGCAGGAGCTTCAGGCTCGGCGTAAACAACCGCGACCGGCATTTCCGGCTCAAGCATCGCAGGAATGGCAGGCTCCACTTCAACTGCCGGTGCAGGAGGTGCAACCGACATCTCCGGTGCTGCTTCTTCGGTGTGCGCCTCAGCAGCAGGCACGCCACCCTTGTCATGAATCGCCATCCACTCGCGATAACTTTGGTCCTGAAATGCGCGGACCTGTTCGGGAGTAAGCCGGAGGGTTGCGTCGGCATCCGTTGGAGGAGGAATAGGAACTGTATCTTCGTGCGTAACGGCCGCTTTAGGCGGCGGTATGGGTAAGGTATCGACCAGCGAAGCCACCTGGGGCGGGATGCGGACCGTGGTCTCGTCTTCCGGCTCCGGTCGCGGTGGAGGCGGCGTCCTTACCGTGGAACTGGGCTGCTTGTTGCCGATGCTCTGCACGGCGGCAAGCAAATCCGTGGCTTCGAAAGGCTTGATCATCACGCCGTCTGCCCGGACGCGGTTCGCCTCTTCCGGACGGAACGGCTCCATTTTGCCGACGGTCAGTAGAACGGGAATACGAGCGGTATCGGGAGCTCCCTTGACGCGTTCGCACACCTCGAGACCGGTGTAGCCCGGCATATAAACATCGAGGATGATGAGGTCGGGACGATCGGCTGCAATCTTCTTAATCGCCGCGGCCCCGTTGCTGACGGCGAGAACCTCATAACCGGCATCAACCAGGATTTTCTTGCCCATATTCTGGGCGGTCATGCTGTCATCGGCCAGCAGAATCTTTAACGCCACAAACCAACCTCGCACACTTGTGGGAGTGACTGGAACGTTACTTGTTCTCTACTGTCAAGTCAATCCAATCAGTACCCTATTGGTACCGGCACGAACGTCATGTGCCCTCTCGTAACCCTCGGCAGCAAAAGAAAATGCCCAGGCTCGGAAGCCTGGGCACCGTAACTCAACCTGCCTAGAACGGGACGATCTTACGAAGGCCTTTCTTCTCCTTCTTTTTGCTGGTGGAGAATCCGTCCTTCTTGTCGTCCGACTTCTGGTCGGTCGACTTCTGATCCGTTTGGGTCGCGGCAGCCTGACCGTCCGACTGCGTTGTGGCAGGTTGCGCCGCAGGTTGCGTCTGGGACTCGGCCTGGCGTTCCACCTCGTTCACCTGCACCGGAGGAGTCACAGGCGCTGCCTGAGTCTCGCTCTGGGAGGAATCCTGGATGGGCTGCAACTCGGGGATTCCGTTGTCCTCGGCCGGTTTGTCCGTAGTCGGAGCAGCATCCGAGCGCGGGACGGGTTGGCTCGGCGGTGGTGCGCCGGTCTTCACCGTCTCAACGGATACCTTCCCGGTTCCGCCGCCTTGGGTCGCCTGGTACGCCTTCATGATCTCTTCGTTCGTCTGGCGCAGGATCAGCGGCGCACTCACCGGTTGCGGATCGACCAACTGCGGCTCGCCGACTTTCGTCGCGCGGGCGACATCCGGCCCCTTGTGCAGGTTACCCATCATGCGGCCCCACATGCCGGTCTCGCTGCGACTTTCTTCTTCTTTCTTGTTCTGTGCGATGGCTTCGGCCGTCGGAGTCGGCACTGGACGCCGTAACGCCTGCAGTCTCTCCTTGGCATCGGCCGCCCGGCTCATCACCGGGTAACGGGTCAAGATCTTGGCGTAAGCGGCAGCAGCGTTGTCCTCGGCCTTCCTGATCATCTCGCCCTTGAGGGCCTCGGGCGCATGGGGCATGGCTCGAAAGCCTTCCGCTCTTTTCTCGTAGGTCTGGCCGAGCATGTACAGCGCCTGGTCGGCGCCGCTATAGAGCGGATACGCTTCGACGAGCGAGCGCAATCTTGCCTCAGCGGCCACCCACGATTCCCGCAGGAAGTAGAAGCGCCCGATGCGGAACTCGCGCTCCGCCAGCACTTCCTGTACTTCATTCAACCGTTGCTTGGCCTGAGGAACAAGCGCGCTGTCCGGCCACTGCGTAAGCAGCGTGCGGTACTCCTCTTCGGCGCGCTTCGCGTGGGTATAGTCGCGGTCCGGCTTCTCCATCGCATGGTAGTGAATGTCGGCGATCTTGAGCTGGGCCTCCGCCGCTTCCGGCATGTTGGGGAAGAAGGTGATGAAGTCTTTGTACTCGTTCTCAGCCTGAACCAGCGCTGCCGAACCACCTTCCGCGTACCAGGAATCGCCGACCGCCAGTTTGGCGCGGGCCACGAATTCCGAATCCGGATAAGTATTGATCAGCGTTTGCAGCGTGAGCCGGGCCACGTCGAACTTGTTGCGCTTCATCGCTTCCATGGCGCGGTCGAACAGGATCTTGTCCGGCTGCTTGGAATCGACCTGCGCGATGGGATTATTAACTTTCTTGTTGTGACAGGCAGCAAAACCAAAGAGTAAGACTGCGATGCCAACCAATGAAACAAAACGTTTAACCATTACCTACCTCAGAGCCGATCCTGCGAGGCTACACTTTCTGCCACGTCGCCTCGGTCGCTGCCTTGATGAGTTTTTGCGCTTCCTCTTTCGGATTCCCCGTCCCAAACACCGCGTTGCCGGCTACCAGCACTTCCGCGCCGGCCCTCACGATGTCACCGACGGTATCCATTGCCACGCCGCCATCGACTTCTATGCGGAAGTTCAAACCCCGGCGGCTCCGCATAGTCGCAAGCCGTCTCAGCTTATCGAGCGACTGCGGAATAAACTTCTGTGCGCCAAATCCCGGATTGACCGACATTATCAGCACGTAATCGACAAACTCCAGGATCTCTGCCAGCGTTTCCAGTGGCGTAGACGGATTCAGGACCACGCCCGCCAGACAGTCGTGCTGTTTGATCAGTTCCACCGTCCGGTGCAGGTGGATACATGTCTCCTGATGAACGGAAATCCAGTCCGCGCCTGCATCGGCGAACGCCGGAATGTAAAGATCCGGGTTCTCGATCATCAGGTGGCAATCCAGCGGCAGCCTGGTCACCTTGCGCACGGATTTCACGACCGGAGGTCCGATCGTCAGGTTCGGCACAAAGTGGCCATCCATCACGTCCAGGTGGAGCACTGCCGCCCCACCTGCTTCCGCTGCATGGATTTCATCGGCCAGTCGTGCAAAGTCGGCGGCGAGAATAGAAGGGGCCAGCTCGATCAAACGAGTTTCTCCGAACCGGGAGGTGCTGGAGTAAATGCCTGCTTGATTTTACCATCACCGCCACGCCTTTTCGCTCCATTCGTCCCTTGCTGACGTCTGGCCACCTTAACCCACAGAGCGCATCTAAACCCCTGAATTGCAATGGTTACGATTCGATCCTGGTCTTGCGCCCTGGTTGTGTTGATCGCCGCGACCGCCTTCGCTGTGCCGATTAAGCCTGATCTGGAGAAGATGCTCAAACAGCAGGAGCAGCGGCCTCAACCCTTTGAGCCTGCCCGTGCCGGTTGGAATGGCCCGGAAATGGTTCGCGCACAAGATGTTGCGCCGAATCCCGTGTACGAGGCCTACGGCCCTGCGTCGACCGTCAGGGAGATCCGTGCATCTCTGGCAGCCGCCGCCACCCCGGATCCCAAGGCCCTCGTTGCCATCGGAATTTTGATACTACTTCTCCGGTACTCCCGGCATCAAAGAATGGAGCGGGAGAAAGTCGCCGCCCAGGTGGTTCCGATCCGTCCGACCTCCTCGGATTTGGGCCAGCGGGCAGCATAGTTCGTTTTTAGTTTTACCGCGCGGAAGAAAGGTTCCTGTCGTTCCATTCCTGAATCGGACGGGAGCCTTTTTCTTTTATATTTATATTCACTTTCAGCTAAGCAGCGTCCTCGTTCTTGTCTTCCCGGTAGACCTTCTCGACTTCCTCAATATCACGCTCCACCTGCTCTGGGTCAGGCATTTCCAGTTCAGGATCGTAGCGGCTCTTCTCTCCCGCTGGACGGTCGGCAAATCCCTGCCCATGCTCATTCTTCGGTGGCTCGGTTCCGCGATTCTTGTTCTCGTTGGTCATGTGTCCTCCGCGATTTAGTTACGCAATAGGAGGACACACACTGTTGCGAGGATGTTCGCAATTCCAGCGTTTCGCGTTTAAGCAGCGCTTTAGTGGGAGATTGTTTCGAAGTCGACGGTATCGTTGCGTGGATTCCCCCGACGCTCCCAAGCGGCCTGAATGAAACCGCGGAACATCGCCTTCGACAGTTCGTCTTCGTCGTATCCGCGTTCAGGATGCCACTGCACACCCAGCACCCAGTGGTCGTGGGAGGTCGACTCGATGGCCTCGATGATCCCGTCGTCCGCCTTGGCAACGGCGAGCAGGCCATCGCCCGCGGTTTCGACCGCCTGATGATGGCTGGAGTTGACCCATCCGCGCAGTTCCCCGTTGTTCAACTTCCGCCACAGCCGGCCGTCTTCACGATCGTGCATCGCGAGATGGCAGATCGGTTCGGCCAGGCGGCCCAGGATCCACGAATGCGGATTCACATTCACCGTGTGCGCGCGCGGAACGGCGCGGCCTGCCTCGTGCAAAATTCCGAACTTCGATTCGATGTGCTGGATGAGCGCCCCGGTCCTCCACACATTCAGTGATTGAACGCCGTAACAGATCGCCAGCACCGGCTTCCGCATGTTGTAGGCGTCCTGCAGGAGCAACTCGTCGACGTTGTCCCGCGCCGGATCGGCCTCTGCAGTTTGAGGGTGCCGTTCCTTAGCACCGTACTTCTCCGGTCCTATATCCGCACCGCTGCCCGGCAGGCAGATCGCATCGCACTGCGAGGCGGCGCGGGCGATCTCCGCGTTCGACCACGACAGTTCAATGACCAGCGGTTCGCCGCCAGCGTGCTCAATCGCGTGCAGATATTGAGGAAGGCTGCGCTGATTGTATTCGTCAGCGTTGGAACGGGGCTGCGGTATGGCGATTCGGGGGTGCACGAGGATAGTTTAGACCCTTCAAGCCCCAGCGGAAGTACCAATATCACTGGCCCCTAGGAAGTAGGCGTCACCGGGGTGGCGCTGGCTTGGGGCTCCGGACGGCTGGTTTGGGCACGGCTGTAGTACATTTCTTCGATCTCGACCTTCACCTTCTCGGCCAATTGATCCATGTCGCGAGTCGTGTAGCCCTCAGTCGAAATCGGCTTTCCAATCACCAACTGCATCGGTCCCGGATGGATGACATAGCTCCACATGCGCAGCACTTCGAATGTCCCCACAATCGCCACCGGAACCACGGGTACTCCGGCCTTGATTGCCACGTAGAACGCGCCGCTCATGAATTTCTTAATTTCCCCATCCGGCGTGCGGCCCCCCTCGGGAAAGATCATCAGGGGCATCCCCGACTTAACCGTATCCACCGCCCGGTTCAGACTTCTCAGGTTAGCGCGAACGTTCTTTTCGTCCACCGCGATCTGTCCCGAACGCGTCAGGTGCCATCCCATGAACGGATATCGGAACAACTCGACTTTTGCCACGATCCGGAACTGCCCGGGCAGATAGACGTAAAGCAGCGGGATATCCATCGCCGACTGGTGGTTCGACGCAAACACCACAGGGCCGGAGGGGATATTCTCTGCCCCGATCACCTTCACCGGCGAAACAACCGTCTTCAGGATGAGCCACGACCAGGACCGCGCAAACCAGTGTTGAATCCGCCCATCGCGATCGAAGAAGGACGACAGCAACGAGAGGCTGCCCATGACAACCGTGTACAGATAGATCAGTGGGTCGAAAATCAGGAACGACCGAAGCGCATGCCAGAAGTTCGTGAATGAAGATCGTTGAGTCAAACTAAGAGATTAGCAGCCCGCCTAGATGCGGATAAAGGACTTAATATATGCCGGGTGACGAGTCCGATTGACGCAAGCAATGTTTAGGAACTTAATCTGAGCACTTCGTCGAGGGCTGAACAAAAGCTGTTCAAACAGGTTAGCCCAGGACGAAGTCCTGGGAACGCGAGACCCCTCTAATTTTTCAATTCTGCGCAGCAAGTCTCTCTTATCTCACGTCCAGCTTTACTCCACACTTCGACAACAATTCCGAGAATTCCTCTTCGAAACTGCGCTTTCGGTGATGTTCTCGCTGGGCCGCGATGTAGCGCTTCACGGCACTTGCCGCAGGAGGACTTACGCTGAAGGCGCTGTAGCCTTCCTGCCATTCGAAGCTGACTCCTTTCTCTTGCATCCATCGAGATGAACCGCCTTTGAGTTCTTTCACGGCATACGACAAGTTTAGCGTCGGCGGTAGCGCGAAGAGCAGGTGCGCGTGATTCTCTATACCTCCAATGGCGAGCATAGGAATCGAGAGTCGCTTGGCAATTCCCGAGAGATATCCCCACAGCTGCGGCTGAGTGTCTGCGGGAATCATGTTTTTCCGATGCTTGGTGCTAAACACGCAGTGAACAAGAATTGAGGTGAAAGAGTGGGACATAAGGCCAACGCTAACCCAGGACTTCGTCCTGGGCTAACTTGTTTTGTCCTTAGTCACCCCGGATCACATCCTGCCTCGGTTCGCTTTTGGGACTATCTGCATCTGAACGGCCAGTAGAGGGCTACTGCCAGCGTCAGATTTCTGGGCACAGCGCCTACCGTCCCACGAGCAATCGGTCTGCGAGTCTGTCCGGCAGGCCTGCCTGGCGGATCTTCTGCGCGGCCTTCTCCACGTCATAACGCACCCGATAGAACGTGACCGTCTTCTCGTCGGAATCGAAGATCGCAAATGCCGCGCGCCAATCGCCGTCGCGTGGCTGGCCGACGGATCCTGGGTTGACCAGGTACTTGCCGGTCTTGTCCAGCCGGTAGACATACTTCGAATTGCCGTCGCCCGCCGTCTCCGGACGAAACGTGATCTCCTGCCCATCGTTGACCAAGAACCCGCCTTGCATGTGCGTATGCCCGAAGAACGTCACCGGAATATCTGTAGCGCTCGCGGAATTGGCGGCGTGGTCGGACACGAGTAGATATTCATCTTCATCCCGCGGCGATCCGTGGGCGACCTGAGCATCGGTAAGCGGGGCGAGCGGCAGCGGTCCCTGCGGCAATTGCTTTAACCACGCCAGGTTGTCGGGCGACAGTTCGTGGTGGGTCCAAACCACGGCTGCTGCCGCGATCTGGTTGAAACCCCGAACGTCGGCCATACCTGCACAGGCCTTGTCGTGATTGCCGCGGACAAAAAGGTTCCCCAGCGCCCGCGACCGTGCGATGACTTCATTTGGATACGCGCCATAACCGACGATGTCGCCGAGGTTCGCTACCGCGTCAAAGTCAGGTGCTGCCGCGATGCAAGCATCCAGCGCGTCGAGGTTCGAATGTATGTCACTGAGCAGGAGAAAGCGCACGATTGTCCAGGTCCGCCACACATCATACGGCCTGACCTCGGAATTTAGGAAATCCGGATAACTCCGGAAAGTCGAAGCCCTCGTACCGGTTCTGCGGTAACCTTTGCTCATGCGAATCCGCATTCTCCTGATCGTGATCTTGTCGGCGGTGTCGTCTTTTGCCCAGTCAACCTGCAATCAACTAACGCGGCAGGCTCTGGAACTCTACGGGTGCATCGACTCCCTGAAGGGATTCCCGAAACAGATGGAATCGCAGATCGCGTCGCAATTCGCACAGGACCAGTCGCTCACGCCAGCCGACAAAGAGAAGCTTGCCGAGACGATGATCAAGAGCCTGAGTGTGGAGCGGCTGATAGCAAACGTTACGAAACAAGCCGCACTGGGTTGCGACCCTGAGGGAATGAGGAAAGTGGTGCGGGTACTGCGGACGCCACTCGTTCAAAAAATGCGCAGGTTCGAGGCGCAGACCAGTTCTCCCGAATTCGCCGAGCGCTTTCAGAAATACCTGAACTCTCCCGAAGTGCAAACGCCTCCTGAAAAACGCGCCGCGCTCGTGGACCAGTTGATCACCGCGACAGGTGTTCGCGAAGTCATGGTGGACTCCATCATCGCCACCGCCGGAGGCATGCTCAAAGGCCTGGGCGCTCCATTGCAGTCGCAGGAACAGATTGAGGAAATGCGCCAGCAGATCGAGTCCAATGCCGGCCAGCAGGTGAACCTGATGATGCTGACCGTTTATCACGACGCATCGGATCAGGAATTGCAGGACTACGTCGCAGCCTTGAGTGCGAAGGAGTTCAAGGCCTTCAGCGACGCTTATGCCAAGGCGCTGGTCAACGGCATTTCCGAGGAAAGCCGGAACGCCGGATTGGCACTTCGGGCCGTGCTCGCGGAGAAAGCAGCGCAACAGAAGCCCGCGCCTGCTCCCTCGAAGTAGAGTCCCGCAGGGACGCGCGATTTATAATTCCTGTTCTTCCACCCGCATGTCTTACGCATCTGCCGTTGCAGCCTTATACGATCTCGGACACGAACTTGCCCGCACGCCGTCGCACAAGTTCGACCTCGCACACATGCGGGTGCTTCTGGACGCCATCCGTAACCCGCAACGGAAGTTCAAATCGATCCTGATCGCCGGGACCAACGGCAAAGGTTCCACGGCCGCTACACTCGCATCAATTCTGCGCGCCGCCGGACACCGCGTCGGTCTCTACACCTCGCCTCACCTGGTGCGCGTCAACGAACGGATCCGCGTGAACGGCGCGTTCATCACCGATGACGACTTCTCTTCTGCATACGACTACGTCGAAACCGCGGTTTCCAAACTCATCGAAGAACAGAAACTGCCATGGCATCCCAGCTTCTTCGAGATGCTCACCGCGATGGCCTTCTATCACTTCACAGCCGTGGGCGTGCAGGTTGCCGTTCTGGAAGTCGGGATGGGCGGACGCCTGGACGCCACTAATGTCGTAGAACCTGTGTTGTCCGTGATCACCGACATCGATCTCGACCACCAGAAATTTCTCGGCAACACCATCGCCGAGATCGCCTTCGAAAAGGCCGGCATCATCCATGAGCGCGGATTGGTTGTCACGCTTCCGCAGCATCCGCAGGCGAACGAAGTCATCGGCAAGGCCGTCATCGAACGCGGCGCGCGCGCTGTGAGCGCAGCACAGTACGTGCCCCCGCTTGCGCCGGGCTCCGAGCAGAATGCATACAACCGTTATTCGCTAATGGTCATGGGCGAGTCGATCATGGTGGATTCGCCACTCGTAGGCAGGCATCAGCGGCGCAATCTTGCGCTTGCCATCGCCGCCGCCGAACAGTTGAACGAAGCTGGCGTGGCCATCACAGCCGAAGCCATCGAACGCGGAATCCGGGGGACGCTGTGGCCCGGGCGTTTCCAGGTCATCGCCGCGAATGAACGCCATCCGGAAATCATCCTCGACGTCGCCCACAATCCCGCGGGAGCATGGGCCCTGCGGTCGGCGTTATCCGAGACATGCGAAGGCCGCTCGCTCACGTTGCTCTTCGGAGTGCTTCGCGACAAGGCCGTCGACGAGGTTACGCAGATACTCTTCCCGCTCGCCGATCGCGTCGTAGTCACCGCCGTTGACAATCCCCGCTCGGCCACCGCGGCCGATATCGCCGAATCCGGTCGCCGCTCCGGCAGCGAACCGATCGAGAGCGCAAACTTCACGGACGCCGTCTCCAAGGCGATCGAAATCACTCCCGGCCGCGGGGTTCTCGTGATCACCGGCTCCATCTACCTTGTCGGAGAGGCCCTCCAGTGGCTGCAGCAACCCGAGTAGCGAGAAATTAGTAAAATTGAAGCATGGCTTTTCCGATCAAGGTCTGCGCTATCTGCTCTGAAGAGTTTGAACTCAAACCCGGTAAGCCCGGGTTCGCCAATCACTGTCCCGATTGCACCGAAGAAGAAGAGGCCAAGAAGGCCGCCAACAACCCGGCTCCCACGACGAACCGTGAACTGAACGCTGCTCGCCGCGAAGCGATGAAAAATCTGCTCTATAGAAAAGACAGTTAGCAGGCTGACTTTCCGAAATTCCATAATTCAGCGTTTCCCAAACACCGCCACCAGAGCGGTTTTTCTTTGCTTTTGCACAATTCCTGTTTCGTGAACACCGCTCTTCATGCGCCTTCTGCCGATGTCTCGACCGCATCATTCGCGTTTTCTGCCCGTTTCCCGCACCTTCCATCATCCACACTGCACCATTTCCCGGCATGCGCCTGTGGACAGGCTGCACTCCGCTGATTCTAA
>DATMXP010000034.1 GCA_035561515.1 Terriglobales bacterium
TGCGTAACGTTGGACGGCCCGTGTCGCGGCGTTAAGCCGCGGCGGGCGTAAGAAGAGGATCCATTCTGTGATTTCTCTATAGAAAAGAACGTCGATCACTCCTCTGTGACCGTCTCCTCTCTTTATGAACTTGGCGCGGCCAACCTGAAGAGTGATCACAACGAGCGAAATGTTGCTACTTCATCCCCCTGGCCGGTCAATAGTCACGGTTTCTACTGCGCGCTCCTATACTATGCCGGGTGATGCGGGTCACATTCGTTGCGCAAAGTGCTGGTGCTCAATCGGAAACCATATGTATCCCGCCTCTTCACCCTGCAAAAACGCTGGCTGAGCGACAAGTGGCCCAGGCTCGCCGTGTGGGTTAACTGCTTAGCAACGTCTCCGGCCCTCGCGTACGCGCGCGAGGGCTTTTGCTTGCGGAAGGACGACGAGACCTAGTTGAACGCCGTGCGAGCCGGTTCGTGAACTCGTTCGGCCGGACCGTCCCGTTCTTCGCGACCGTAACGGCCAGCCCTCCCGGCTCATGCCGATGCCGCACGTTGTTCGATCGACATGTTGAGGATGTTGTACTGACCGTCCT
Source organism: Terriglobales bacterium (assembly GCA_035561515.1). Lineage (NCBI taxonomy): Bacteria > Pseudomonadati > Acidobacteriota > Terriglobia > Terriglobales > Terriglobales bacterium. The sequence goes on from DATMXP010000034.1 coordinate 581, forward strand.
CCCACGACTTCAGGTGCGGAGCTTCCGCCTCGATGATGGCACCGAGGTTCTTGCTGTTGAACATCATGATGTCCGTGGTGCGCGTTTCAGGATCGAACGGCACGAACGGGCTGACCAGGATGCGGAACGGCAGGCCGAGGTACGACGGCAGGATCGGGGCCGACGTCATGTGGTTGTAGTTGCCGGCGTTGCCTGGCTTTGGTGCGGACCGGCCATCGATGCATAGTCGGAGGAGTGAGCAGCACAAATGCGTTGACGCTGCTTCGAAGGAGAGTAGAATCACCTATGAGTATGATACTCATCAATCCATCCGCCCCGGACCGCATCTTCTACACGCACCTGTTCGCCCGCTTCGTCCGTGAGCGCCGCCGCGAACTACGCCTGACCGTGAGCCGGGCCGCCGAGCTGACCGGCATGACCGTATCGCAGTGGCTGGCGCTCGAAGCCGGCTGGGTGCCGCAGGACACCGACGAGATCCGCACGATCTCCGAGACGCTAGAGGTGCGAACGTCCGACCTCGGCCTGATGTCGATCATGTCGGCCTGCGCGCAGGAAGGATCGGTTCAGTAGTTAGGCGCGCCGCCGGCCCTGCCCAGGCCGGCAAGCGCATGTCTCAGTCGTCCTTCGATCCCCAACGAAAGGAGGCAACCATGGCAAAGGAGAAACGCTTGAACGTGAATTTAGACGAGAACCTCCACTCCGCGTTTAAGGTCGCGGCCGTCGCGCAGGGCAAGGACATGAGCACCGTCATCATCGAACTCGTGCAGCAGTACGTTGAGAAGCACTACCCGAAGGGCCTGCCGGCGGCAGTCAAGAAAGGACGGCTCGGATGAGCAAGCGGGCCGCCCTTTACATGAGGGTTTCGACGATCGATCAACACCCCGAAACTCAACTGCACGACCTGCGCGGCCTCGCCGCGCAGCGTGGCTTCGAGGTCGTCAACGAGTACACCGACAAGATCAGCGGGGCGAAGGCGAAACGGCCCGGCCTCGATCAACTCCTGTCGGACGCCCGCCGCGGCAAGTTCGATGTCGTGATGGTCTGGGCGTTCGACCGAATGGCGCGTTCGGTCCGCCACTTCCTCGAGGTCCTCGACGAACTGAACCATCTGCAGATCGAGTTTGTCAGCTTCCGCGAGAACATCGACACCGGCGGACCGCTCGGCCGGGCGCTCGTCGTTATCATCGGCGCCATCGCCGAACTAGAGCGCAACCTGATCATCGAGCGGGTGCGCGCCGGCATGCGGCGCGCCAAACTCGAGGGACGACGGATCGGCCGTGAACCCCTGAACGTCGATCGCCAAGCTCTGCTTCGTGACCGCGCTCGCGGCATGAGCCTCACCGAACTGGCGAAGGCCTACCGGATCTCCCGCACCAGCGTGTGCCGGGTCCTTCGGGAAGAGCGTGCGGCGGAGCTAGTGCCCAAAGGGGTCGTTCCGGCGCCCTTGCAAGTGCATGAAAACAGGCGGGGAGAAATCCCCGCCTGAGGTAGTGCCCAAGACTCCGGGTTGAGAAACACCGGTCAGGCCCTGTTGGGCGAAGCACGAATCGGAAGACCGTAGTGTTGACACAACTGGATTGCCGGCTTAAGGTCGAACTTGAGAGGTTCCTCGAACGCTGTTTATGGACACGTATTCGAACAACAACGACGACCCTGGACCTGAGCGCTCGATCGGCAGGTCAGCAAGAACGTAGAACGGACTCGTCCTTCTCTACCGCCTCGCTCGACCTTCCCTGAGGCGGTGTTTCCCATCGCAATCGAACGTTCATCTCCATACCTCCGTTATCCGCGGCATGCGCACGCATGCGCTGCTGCGAATCTCTTTTGAGGCATGGGATGTGAGAACGTATCTCAACTGCTTTATCGTGCTCCTTTTCGCGGCGGTAACCACCCAGCCCGTGCAGGCACAGACCAACAACGGTGTGCCCGAAGTGCTAACCATGGCTCCGCATAGCGAGACGTCGCGGTTCTGGGCTGCGGGCCAGATCAACATCATCTTCCAGACGCACCCCGGGTTCTCTGCAAAGTACAGTGGGCCGAACAGCCTTCGCCCCGATTACGAGAAGGCGACATCGCGGGTGCTGACGCTGTACACGGGAGTACAGCTTGGTGCGAAGACGGATCTGCTTGTCGATTTCGAGAGCGCAGGCGGACGAGGCCTCAGTGACGCCCTCGGTCTCGCCGGATTCACGAATCTGGATGTTGTTCGCAACCCCGAACTGGGCAGCACGCCGTACCTGGCGAGACTGCTGATTCACCACAGTTTCCGGTTAAGTAATGAGTATGTGGAAACCGAGCGCGGACCGCTGTCGCTCGCCAGGCGCCAGCCCGCCAGGCGTATCGAGGTCTGGGCTGGAAAGCTGAGCACCGTCGATTTCTTCGACACGAACTCCGTTCCCAGCGACAGCCATCTTCAGTTCACCAACTGGACCGTCGATAACAACGGCGCGTATGACTACGCAGCTGATACCCGTGGCTACACCTACGGCGTTGTAATGGCATATCAGGACAACATCTTCGCCGTACGGTTCGGTGAGTTGTTGATGCCGCAAGTGGCGAATGGCATCGACATCGAGTTCAATTTGCGGCGAGCGCACTCGGAGGATGTCGAGGTTGAGGTGCGTGGCAATACTTTTGGCAAGCGGAAGGGCGTCGTCCGTGTGCTTGGATACGGCAACCACGCCAACATGGGCGTTTACCGCGAGGCCGTTGCGGACTTCCTCACCGGTAAACAGCCAGTTCCTGACATCACCGCCCATCCACATTGGACTCGCCTGAAGTACGGGATCGGCTTGAACGTCGAACAAGAGATCACGCCGAACACCACTGCCTTCGGACGCTTAGGCTGGAATAATGGAAAGACGGAGTCGTTTGCGTACACCGAAGTGGACCGCACCGTCGAAGTTGGCGCGAGGCAAGAGGGACCCGATGGAACAGACCTCATGATCGCGCGGGTATTGCGTCGGTGTCGAACGGACTGTCGCCGGATCACCGTCGATACCTGGCACTCGGAGGACGTGGCTTCTTGCTCGGCGATGGCGCTTTGAACTACGGGCGCGGACCATCACCGAGAGCTTTTATCGCCTTCACGTATGGAAAGGCGTCTACGTCGGTCCGCAACTTCAGTACATTGTGAATCCTGGTTACAACTGCGACCGCGGCCCAGTGATTGTGCCCGGATTCCGCCTACACGCTGAATTCTAAGGGGGCGAGATGGAACCGATCATTCAGGCAAAGAAGGTCGAGAAGTATTTCGAGCAGCCGGGCGGGAATCGCATCCGGGTGATCGCTCCTACGGACTTGTCACTCTACGAGGGATCGTTCGTCGCCGTGCTCGGGCCGTCAGGCTCCGGCAAGTCAACGTTGCTCCGGATGCTCTCCGGGTTGGCGAAGCCGTCCGCAGGAGAAGTCCTGTGTCATGGCCAACCTCTGCAAGCGCAGAGCCTCAAAGTCGGCATCGTCTTTCAGAGCTTTGCGTTGTTCCCGTGGCTCACTGTTCTTGAAAACGTCGAAGCCCCACTTGTAGCTCGCGGGGTTCCGGCCGTCGAGCGTCACAAGCGTGCGCTGCGGATTCTCGATACTGTCGGTCTCGACGGCTTCGAAACTGCCTATCCGAAGGAACTATCCGGAGGCATGAAACAGCGAGTCGGATTCGCTCGCGCGATGGTGATCGAGCCCGAAGTTCTGTTCATGGATGAACCATTCTCGGCACTCGACGTGCTCACCGCCGAGAACCTGCGCGGCGAACTACTCGAACTCTGGCTCGCGAAGAAAATGCCGATCCGCACGGTTTTCATGGTGACGCACGGCATTGAGGAAGCGGTGTTCCTCGCGGATCGAGTCATCGTGCTTGGCCGAAACCCGGCGAAGATCCGCGCGGACATCCAAGTGGACCTGCCGCAGCCACGCGATCGCAAGTCTGAGAGGTTCGTGCAGTACGTCGACTACCTCTACACGTTGATGACTCAGCCGGAAGCGGAGGCTCCGGCTTGGCCACAGGTCCCGGTGGATCGTCGTCAGACACCGCGTCCTGCGAAATACGTGATGCTGCCTCACGCGCGTCGTGGTGGGATCGCAGGTCTCTTGGAATTGCTTGCCGACAGGGGCGGACGTGAGGACCTGTACCAGCTCGCGGCCAAACTCCAACTTGACGCCGACGATCTTCTGCCGATTACGGAAGCGGCTGCGATGCTCGGTTTCGCCGTCATGAAAGAAGGCGACGCAGAGCTCACTTCAAACGGACGAGCGTTTTCCGAAGCAGACATTTTGACGCGCAAGGTGTTATTCCGTCAGGCGCTGCTTCAGATTCCCATCTTCCAGCAGATTGACCACACGCTCCGGGCCAAGGCGGATCACAGTATTGATCTCGACTTCTTTCGCGATCTTCTCGACGAGCACTTCTCCGAGAAGGAGGTCCAGCGGCAGCTCGACACGGTGCTGTCATGGGGCAGATATGCCGAAATCTTCGACTACGACTCTGAAAGCGAGAAGCTGAGGTTGCCGGAGCCAGAGCCGCAGACGGAGGAGGTGGGCGAATGACGAAACAGCACAATCAGGTATCGGGATGGGGACTCGTGCCCCATGCCGGCTGGTCATTCCTAGTGGACGTTCCGATCTTCGCTGCCGGCCTTGCGATGTTCTACGGGATTGTCCTGCTCGCGAAGTACTGGGCCGGGCCGTTCTCGCCAGCAGCAGAGATCTCAACGAACGTTGGCGCGTTGCCTTTGTACGCCGTGTACTCACTGCTTCGTGTGGCGATTGCCTATTTTCTCAGCCTCTTGTTTACGCTCGTATATGGCTACGTCGCTGCGTACAACGCCAAAGCGGAACGAGTAATGATTCCGTTGCTCGACATTCTGCAATCGATTCCTGTCCTCAGCTTCCTACCGGGCGTGATGCTAGCAATGATGTCGCTGTTCCCTCGGCATCAAATAGGCGTGGAACTCGGCTCGATCCTCCTGATCTTCACGGGTCAAGTCTGGAATATGGCTTTCAGTTTCTATTCATCCCTCAAGAGCATTCCGCGAGAGATGAAGGAGGCGGCCGCTCTGTACCGATTCACTGGGTGGCAGCGCTTTGCGCAACTGGAACTGCCATACGCGAGTATCGGTCTGATCTGGAATTCGATGATGTCGGTTGCGGGAGGCTGGTTCTTTCTGATGGCCTGCGAAATGTTCGTCCTTGGATCGCGCGACTTCCGCCTGCCGGGTCTCGGCTCATACCTGCAAACAGCCTCAAGCGCCGGTGACACTCGGGCGATTCTCTGGGGTATGTTCACCATGATCGCAGTTATCGTGCTCCTCGATCAACTCGTGTGGCGCCCGGTGATCGCGTGGTCACAGAAATTCAAGTTTGAGCAGGTGGAGGCGGTTGAAGCGCCCAAGTCGCCGATCCTCGAGTTGCTGCAACGCTCCCGTGCCATGCACGCATTTCAGGTGCGAGTCAGCCGTCCACTTAGCGAGAAACTCGCACTTCACTTCGCGCGTCGGAGTTCCGGCAAAGAGCGACGCACCACAACCAAGACAGGCCGTAAGTGGATTCTTCGAACTTGTGCCGCGTTGTTTGTGGTCGCCATCTTGTACGCGGCAACAGACGCGGTTCGCCTCCTCTTGGATCTTCAGCGAGAAGATCTGCATGCAATCGCTCTTGGACTTGGCGCGACTTTTCTTCGTGTTCTGTGCGCGCTCGTAATCGCGTGCGCCTGGACAATCCCAGTAGGGGTCTGGATCGGATTCAATCCGAAGCTTGCCCGAATTGCACAGCCGCTCGCGCAAGTTGCCGCCTCGGTACCGGCGACTGCGCTCTTCCCCGTTGTGCTCCTCGTGCTGATTCGTTTAGGGCACGGCTTGGGGATCGGCTCGATTGCGCTGATGCTTTTGGGCACGCAGTGGTACGTGCTGTTCAACGTCATAGCCGGCGCGATGGCCATCCCAACAGACCTCAAGGAAGCTAGCACCGTGTTTCGCCTCAACGGAGTGGAGAGATGGCGACGCCTAATCCTTCCCGGCATCTTCCCGTACTTGGTGACTGGCTTGGTGACCGCCGGGGGCGGAGCGTGGAACGCGAGCATCGTCGCCGAGTACTTCCACTTCAAGGGTCAGATCTTTTCGACCGTCGGCCTCGGAGCGACGATCACACAAGCCACCGACGCCGGCAACTTCCGTCTGTTGCTTGCGGCCACTATCGTCATGGCCGCGGTCGTGGTCACGATCAACCGAACCGTCTGGAGACCGATGTATCGGATGGCTGAGTCTCGCTTCAAGCTGGAAGCCTGACCGGTGTTTCTCAACCCGGAGTCTTGGGCACTACCTCAGGCGGGGATTTCTCCCCGCCTGTTTTCATGCACTTGCAAGGGCGCCGGAACGACCCCTTTGGGCACTAGCTCCGCC